>JBFHHS010000009.1:0-29362 GCA_041596895.1 Crocinitomicaceae bacterium
CCACCAATACCAACACCACCTGAAAGGTGTACGTTTTTACCGATTTGAGCACAAGATCCTACTGTCGCCCATGTGTCAACCATTGTTCCTGAATCAACATATGCACCAATATTAATATATGATGGCATCATAATTACCCCTGGAGCAACAAAAGCACCGTATCTTGCAACTGCATGAGGTACAACACGTACTCCTAATTCTTCATAACCCGTTTTTAATTTCATTTTATCATGAAACTCAAATGGTCCAACTTCAATAGTTTCCATTTTTCGAATTGGGAAGTACATCACAACGGCTTTCTTAACCCATTCATTCACTTGCCAAGTTCCATCGTCTAACGGTTCGGCAACACGAAGAATTCCTTTATCTATATCTTCAATTACATGTTCAATTGTTTGAATCGTTTCTACTTCTTTTAATAATTCACGATTCTCCCAAGCGGCTTCTATTATTGATCTCATTTTCTCTCTTTGTTTTAACAAATGTAATTATCTCTAATGGATATTTTTGTTTAGTGTTAGATTTCTAGCATCTTTGCCTCCATGGGTAAAATAATTGCAATTGATTTCGGGTTGAAAAGAACAGGCTTGGCTATCACAGACGAATTAAATATGTTCGCTTTTGGTTTGGATACAGTCGAGTCTAAAGATTTGATGTCGAGATTAAAGGAATTGGTCGCGATAGAAAAAGTATCAACAATTGTTTTAGGATTGCCAAAAAGACTCAATAACCAAGATGCACATATTACCCAAAATGTTCATCTATTGAAAGAAGCATTGGAAAAGGAGTTCATACTTTTAAAAATTATCCTTGTAGATGAGCGTTTTACTTCTAAAATGGCGAGTCAATCAATGCACACCGCAGGGGCGACTAAAAAACAAAAGAAAGAAAAAGGTTTGGTTGATAAAGTAAGTGCCACAATTATCCTTCAATCATATCTATCTCAATTATAGATTGATATATCTTAACGCTAATTTCAGTTAAATAGACACTTTTTTCAATGGAAAGCATTAATTTTGTACTATAATTTAGAATAAGATGATTTTACCAGTTGTAGCATATGGAGACCCAGTTTTAAAAAAAGAGGGGGTTGAGATTGATAAGGATTACCCAGATTTAAAGAAATTGATAGCAGATATGTTTGAAACTATGTACGCTGCGTCAGGGGTAGGGTTGGCTGCACCTCAAATTGGAAAGTCGATTCGTTTGTTTGTTGTGGATGGTAGTCCTTTTGCAGAAGTTGAAGAAGGTGAAGAGCCTGACCCAATGGCTGAAGGTTTGGAAAACTTCAAAAAAGTGTTTATTAACCCTATTATTGAAGAAGAAACTGGTGAAGAATGGGGCTTCAATGAAGGTTGTCTATCTATTCCTAAGTTACGTGAAGAAGTTTTTAGAAAGGAAAAAATTGTAATTTCTTATTACGATGAAAACTGGGAACTAAAAGAAGAGGAATACGATGGCTATGCTGCGCGTATTATTCAACACGAATATGACCATGTAGACGGCGTTTTGTTTACGGATCATTTGTCGCCATTGAAAAAAAGAATAATCAATAAAAAACTGGTAAATATTTCGAAAGGGGCAGTAGATGTTGATTATAAAATGAAGTTTCCAGCTCGTAAAAAACAACGTTAGTATGAAAGTTTTTGTGTTCTTCTTTTTATCAATGCTTTTTTTGGTTTCTTGTGGTGATGAAAAGGCAAAACTATTGAAAGAGATTAAGGATGCAGAAAATACTTTGTTTGAAAAATCTCAACAATTAAAACCGGGAGAAGTACTTCCTCCTGAACTTGATCAGAATTTACTAAATGCATTAACAGCATTTTATCATAAGTTTCCAGAAGATCCTAAAGCGCCCGAATGCTTGGATAAATTACACATGAAATATTCGGGAGCAGGTGATTTTGAAAAAGCAGCTCAATATGGTGATACCCTTTTAACAAATTATAAAGACTACGTAAATCGACCTATGATTTTGGAAAGTTTAGCCAATATTTACGATATGAATGTTTCACCAAGAGATACTACTAAGGTTAGAATGTACAATGAAATGTTGTTAAATGAAAACCCTGATTTAGACCCTGAAAAGGTAGAAGATATCAAGTTTAGACTAGATAATCTAAATCTGTCTATCATCGAATTGATCCAAAAGCGTATTTCTGAGCAATAAGTTCAGCTGTTAACGATGTGTTAAAAAAAATGTACGTCGACTTTCTTGCACTATATTTGATATTGTATTTGAAACTTAAATAAATTACAATATGAAAAAGGTATTATTATCACTAGTAGTGATGTTCGTTGCAGTTTTAGGAGCGAACACAGCAGTAGCGCAAGAAGTTACTAGCGGAGCACAAATCGAATTTGAAAAAGATGTTCACGATTACGGAACTGTTGAATATGCAGGAAACGGACAGTGTACATTTGAATTTACGAACACAGGTAACGCACCATTGATTATTTCGAATGCGAAAGGATCTTGTGGATGTACTGTTCCTTCTTGGCCAAAAGAGCCAATCGCTCCAGGAGCAACGGCGTCTATCTCTGTTAAATATGATACTAAGCGTCCAGGTGCGATTAACAAATCTGTAACGATTACTTCTAACGCTGGAAATGCTCCAACAAAAGTTGTAAGAATTAAAGGTACTGTTAAACCTAAGCCTGAGTCAGGAGCACCTGTTAACACAACAGGAGCACCAGCTAATAGATAGTATGAAGCTATATTTTGCGATCATAATTGTAGCATTAACTTCCGCCCTTGGCTTCGGCCAAGAGGCGGATTTTAGTATAGACAAAGCGGTATTCAAATTTCCCGAAACTATTGAAGGGAAATTGCTTGAGCACACTTTTGTTATAACAAACAACGGAGATATTCCTTTAATCATTTCAGATTATAAAGTAGATTGTCCATGCACTAAAGTTGTACTTCCTAAAAAACCAATCGCCCCAGGTGAGTCGTATCGAATGAAATTAACATTTGATACCAAAGGGAAATACTATTTCCAAGATCGAATTGTCTATCTCAAAGACAATACGAAAAAAGGAACACATAAACTTAGAATTAAAGTGAATGTGATTCCGCATAATGAGTAATTCACTCTGAACTACTCTTATTTTTAATTCTATCCTTGTAACTTTTTCCTTTTATTTACTTATTAAATCAAGTGTCAATCTTTATAAGGTTATTGAGATGTGATGTTTTCTCATCGTGTTATCTGATAATATTCGAAGGATCTGGCTCTGTAAGGACTTGAAAAGAATAATTCTAACCAATTATTGCTGATTGTTTTGCGAAATCCGAATTCAATAGATTCGGATTTTTTTGTGTACAACAGACGGATTTTGTTGATATTTCATTTCGGAATAGAATGCAATTTTAATTAACTTTATTGGTTCGAATTCAGCACGGCTATGTATATTATTTTTGACACGGAAACAACCGGATTACCAAGAAGTTGGAATGCTCCAATTACTGACACTGATAACTGGCCGCGCGTTATTCAAATAGCGTGGCAGCTCCATAACGAAATGGGAGAGGTCATTGAATCAAAAGATTATCTGATAGATCCTGATGGCTTCAATATCCCATATGATTCTGAACAAATTCACGGTATTTCTACTGAACTAGCAAAAGATCAGGGTGTTCCGTTAATCGATGTTTTAAATGAATTCAATGTTGCACTAACAAAAGCAAAGTTTGTTGTGGGGCAAAATGTAAAATTTGACCTAAATGTATGGGGGTGCGAGTATCATCGTCTTGGAGTAGAGACTCCAATGAATGACATGGCAGTGCTTGATACTTGTACGGAGGTTACAGCCGGACTTTGTCAAATTCCTGGGGGACGTGGTGGTAAGTTTAAATTACCAACCTTAACGGAACTTCATGAATTCTTATTTAACCAACCTTTTGCAGAAGCTCACAACGCAACAGCTGATGTTGAGGCAACTACACGTTGTTTCTTTGAACTAATAAGAAGAGGTGTTTTTTTACCTGAAGAGCTACAACAGGAAGAGAAATATATAGAAGATTTTCAAGCGTTTAATCCTGCTCCAATTGGTTTAATTGGTTTAAAGCATCTTAATCTTAAAGAAGAAAGTGCAAAACTGGTTGAATCTAAAAAAGAGCCTGTAATTTCTGATGTCGACAAGTCTTCGATTTTAGGTGAACTTGAAGATTATTCGTTTGCTCATTTACATAATCATACACAGTTTTCAATTCTTCAATCTACCATTGATGTTAAGGGGTTGGTGAAGAAAGCAGCGGAGAATAATATGCGCGCCGTTGCGATGACTGATACTGGAAATATGATGGCTGCTTTTCATTTTGAAAGGGAGGTAACGAATTACAATAAAGCGCTTCGAGAAAAAAAGAAAGAGGCGGAAGAAAAAGGGGAGGTTGTTGACGGCGTTGAAATCATGCCGATTATTGGATGTGAATTCAATGTGTGTCGTGATCTAAGAGATAAAACTCAAAAGGATAATGGTTATCAGGTTGTTCTTCTTGCAAAAAATAAAAATGGTTACCATAACCTTATCAAGTTGGCTTCAACTGCATTTACAGAAGGGATGTATTACGTTCCAAGGATTGATAAGGCTGAAATTGAAAAATACCATGAGGATATCATTGTACTTACTGGAAACCTGTATGGTGAAGTCCCTAGTTTGATTCTTAATGTGGGTGAAACACAGGCAGAAGAAGCTCTGGTGTGGTGGAAGTCAATTTTCAAAGATGATTTGTATGTTGAAGTGATGCGTCATGGCCAAGAGAATGAGGATCGTGTAAATGAGACTTTAATCAAACTGGCTGAAAAGCATGACGTGAAGTTAGTCGCTACAAATAATACGTATTACCTGGAGCAAGGTGATGCAGAAGCACATGATGTTTTATTATGTGTAAAAGATAATGAGCTTGTATCTACTCCGAAAGGGCGTGGTAGAGGGTATCGCTATGGACTAGATAACGACGAATATTATTTTAAATCGCAAGACGAAATGAAGGAGCTATTCCTTGATTTACCTGAAGCGATTAAGTCCATTGATGAAATTATTGATAAAATTGAATACTACGGTCTCGCTAGAGAGGTATTACTTCCTGCTTATGATATTCCGGAAGAATTTAGAGATCCAGAAGATGAAATAGACGGTGGTAAACGTGGAGAAAATAATTACTTACGTCATTTAACCTACGAAGGTGCCAAAATGCGTTACGATGAGATTACAGAAGAGATCCGTGAACGTTTGGATTTTGAGCTGGCAACGATTGAACGTACGGGGTATCCAGGTTACTTCCTAATTGTACAGGATTTTTGTCATGCTGCGCGTGATATGGGGGTTTCTGTTGGTCCAGGACGTGGTTCTGCCGCAGGTTCTGCTGTAGCTTATTGTACGCAGATTACAAATGTTGACCCGATTGCATACGACTTGCTATTTGAGCGTTTCTTAAATCCTGATCGTATTTCCATGCCTGATATTGATATCGATTTTGATGATGAGGGTCGAGGTCGTGTAATTGATTGGGTTATTGAGAAATATGGTTCCAATCAAGTGGCTCAGATTATTACGTATGGTACAATGGCTGCAAAGTCTTCTATTCGTGATACCGCCAGAGTACTCGATTTACCATTGTCTGAAGCAGATCGTATTGCGAAGTTAATTCCAGATATTTCCTTGTCGAAATTGTTTAACCTCGACGATCCTGCATTGCGAGATAAATTGAAAAACAATCAGGATGATATCAACCGCGCCAATGAATTGAAGTCTATTTCCAATGGTGTTGGTTTATCAGCGCAAGTAGTAAATCAAGCACGTCAATTGGAAGGCTCCGTAAGAAATACAGGAATCCATGCGTGTGGGGTGATTATTACGCCGGATGACATTACAAAGTTTGTTCCTGTTGCATTGGCAAAGGATTCTGACATGTATTGTACGCAATACGATAACTCAGTTGCTGAGGATGCTGGATTATTAAAGATGGATTTCTTGGGGCTAAAAACGTTGACCCTTATCAAACATGCTGTTCGAAATGTGAAAGATCGTCATGGAATTGAATTGGTCCCAGATGAATTTCCAATCGATGATGTTCCAACTTACGAGTTGTTCCAACGCGGAGAAACGGTTGGGATTTTCCAGTATGAATCTGCCGGAATGCAGAAGTATATGCGTGAGCTTAAACCAACAGTTTTTGCTGATTTAATTGCAATGAACGCATTGTACCGTCCAGGTCCATTGGAGTATATTCCGTCATTTATTAAACGTAAACATGGTGATGAAGAGATTGTTTATGATGTGGATGCATGTGAAGAGTATCTAAAAGAAACATACGGAATTACGGTATACCAAGAGCAAGTAATGCTTTTGTCTCAAAAGTTAGCAGGATTCTCGAAGGGTGAAGCCGATACCTTGCGTAAAGCAATGGGTAAGAAGCAAAAGTATATTCTAGATAAGATGAAGCCAACTTTCCTGCAACGTGGGGGAGAAAATGGTCATGATGTTGACGCGTTAGAAAAGATTTGGAAGGATTGGGAAGCATTCGCATCGTACGCCTTTAATAAATCACACTCTACTTGCTATGCATGGATTGCGTACCAAACTGCCTATTTAAAAGCAAATTATCCAGCTGAATATATGGCGTCTGTGTTGAGTAACAACATGAATGACATTAAACAGGTTACATTCTTTATGGATGAATGTAAACGTATGGGACTCGAGGTTCTTGGTCCAGATATTAACGAGTCAAATTATCACTTTACAGTAAATTCAAAAGGAGCAATTAGATTCGGGTTAGGGGCCATAAAAGGATTGGGGTCTGCTCCAGTAGAAGCAATCATCGCTGAACGTGCCGAAAATGGTCCGTTGAAAAATATTTTTGACCTTGCTAAGCGCATTAACCTTAGGGTTTGTAGTAAAAAAGCGTTTGAAAGCCTTGCGTATGCGGGTGGGTTTGATTCGTTCGGAAATGTGCACAGAGCTCAATATTTTAAAGAAGATGGAAATGGAAGGTCTTTTTTAGAGAATGTTGTACGGTTTGGTTCTGGTTTTCAAGATAGCGAGAATTCAAGTCAGGCTTCATTGTTTGGTGAAGATACAGGAACAACCTTACCAGAACCTATTATTCCTGAAGCAGAAGAATGGGGGAATATCTATACATTAAACAAGGAGAAAGAAGTTGTTGGAGTCTTTATCTCAGGCCATCCATTAGATGATTTCAAAATGGAGATTGATGCATTCTGTACTGGTGGAGTAGAGATGTTGAATAATCTAGAAGAGCATCAAGGGAAAGAGGTTTTGATTGCAGCAATTATTACAGAAGGGGAACATCGTACTACGCGTAAAGGTGATCCGTTTGGTACTATTCTTATCGAAGATTACGCAGATCAACATAAAATCTTTTTGTGGAGAGAAAATTATTTGAAATATAAACACTTTCTGAACCCAGGGACGTTTGTTTCTTTGAAAGGAAGAATCGAGGTTCCACCAAGGCGTTCAGAATTAGAATTTGTAATTCATTCGATTGATTTATTGAGTAATTTAAAAGAATCTCGAGCAAATGGTGTGCACTTAAAGGTGTCCACAAAAGCATTGACGCAAATCATGGTGCAAGATTTATATAATTTGTTCCATGATCACGAAGGTTCTGCCGATGTTCATTTTACCGTTTACGATCCGTTGGATGGAATTGAAGTTCGTATGCCCTCTAAAACCATGAAGGTGGATTTAAATAATACGCTTTTTAAGAAGTTGCAAGAATTCGATTTAGAATTTGAAATCAAATAGGTTTCGTAGTTCAACCAATTCTTTTACTCGATCTGCACTTCCAGATTGTTGAAATGAAGCGATTAAATTCGTTAACATTCGAATAATGATGGCTGAATTTGAGCACGGTTCATAGTACTCACGCGATTTAGGTTTGTTTAATCCTTTTAAGAATTCATCAATTTCAGGTTCCTCAAAAATCCCACCTTTTGAAAATGCATTGATGTAAAATAGAGCGCCATGCTTGTTTTCATCTTTTATAAATGGATTAATATTGTTCTCATCCAAATAGGTTAAAATGAAATGATTTGGAAGGTTGACTCCATACACAGGCATGTTTAAAGATTGCGCAATAACCGAGTATAGAATGCAAAGGCTCAGCGGATTCCCTTTCCGTGTTTCAATAACAGTGTTCAGATAAGAGTTCATAGGAGAATTATAATCCTTTGAATTTCCTGAGAAATTTTGCTCACCGTAAAAGACCTTGTTAAAAATACGAACCTTCTCAAATGCCGTCTGGCGATTATTTAACTCTAACCAAATACTGTCTCTAATGCGCTTTATTTCCCCACGTGTTTTTTCTTCATCGAAATTCGGGTATTGATAACGTGCAATTAATAGAGCGCCATCCAATAAATCCTTATTGGGAGAGGCTATCCATTCTTTTAAATCTTCCTTGACGGCGTGGAATTGAATGTCGTGGATTAAATCTTCGATACGCGATTGAAACAATAAACCATAATCTTCTTCTTCCCAAGAAGCCTCAAGGAAAGGAATGGCTGCAGTACCATGACTGATTAGTTTGTCGCGCACATGACCGTAGATGTTTTCATCCGGATCATCACACAATCGCACTAAAGCTCGAATTGATTTTGTTGTGTCCACCTTGTAAAGATAATTCGGTTTAGTGTGTTGAATATGACGAGATAAAATACTTTTTAATGTATAAATGTTAATTGCGTAAAAATAAAAGATAAAAAAAGTGAAACCTTTTGGCATGATAATCGTTTATATATGCACGGATCAATTATTAACACTTACAGGTTAAGAAAAGGGAGGCTTTATATTTAAAGCCTCTTTTTTTTGTGCAAACTTTTTCGATTGCTATACGGCAATTGAATTCATTTTGGATTACTGTTTTCCATTCGCTGTATCTTTTTAACATTTTTTTCACACTTCGTAAATGACTGATAAACAGTGGTTAATATGGTTTAGTTCTCTTTATAAATCAAAATGTTTAATAAAAGGTGTAAAAGATTAAACAAAATATATGTATGTTTGTTTAACGAAAAATAATAATGATTAAACAATAGTGTTATGATGATTAAAAAAATACAATTCAATTTAAAGAAAGTAAGCGTGTCATTTGTGATGCTTTTTTCTTCAGTTAGTTTATTCTCTCAAACGAATGTTTTTGACAACGTGATTGATGTAAGTCCAAACCACACTTCATTATCTGCTGCAATTTCTACAGCTGGACTTGAGGGGGCTTTACAAAATCCATCTGCTACACTGACAGTGTTTGCTCCAGATAATCAGGCTTTTGATAATTTGGCTGCTGCCTTAGGAACCGATATTAATG
Organism: Crocinitomicaceae bacterium; assembly: GCA_041596895.1. Lineage (GTDB taxonomy): Bacteria > Bacteroidota > Bacteroidia > Flavobacteriales_D > Crocinitomicaceae > UBA4466. The sequence continues at coordinate 9,332 of JBFHHS010000009.1, forward strand.
GTTTGTTAGCGCTTCCGAATTTGTCTGATATCTTATTGTATCATGTTTTAGGTTCAACGGTCGATGCTGCGTCTGTTATGAATGGTGCTATAGTTGATCCATTGAATAACGCAAACAGTATTAAACTTACAAAGACCTCTGGAAATGCTGTGTACGCTAACCAGGCTATGGTGAATGGTGCGGATTTAATGACTGACAATGGAGTTGTTCATTCGGTTGATGCTGTTCTTCTTGCATCTGAAACCGTGGTGGATGTTGCAATAGATAATGGATTTTCTTCCTTAACTACTGCAGTGATTACTGCTGAACTGCTTCCTGCTTTGACAGATCCATTTGCTGATTATACTGTTTTTGCCCCATCAAATATGGCATTTGATAATTTGGCTGCTGCATTAGGTACTGATATCGCTGGCTTGTTAGCACTTCCAAATCTATCTGATATTCTCCTGTATCATGTTTTGGGTGCTAGCGCTCCGGCTTCTGGAATTAATAACGGTGATATTGTTACTCCTTTAAATTCAATAAACTCAATTAAGCTTACAAAGACTTCAATGGGGGATGTGTATGCCAATCAAGCGATGGTTACTCTAGCGGATGTTTCTGCCGATAATGGTGTAGTACATGTATTGGACGGTGTAATTCTTCCTTATGAAACAGTGGTTGATATTGCGATCGATAATGGGTTTACATCATTATCTGCGGCTGTTGTCGAGGCTGAATTGTTGCCAGCACTATCAAACCCATTAGGGACTTTTACCGTGTTTGCTCCAACAAATGCAGCATTTGATGATTTGGCTTCAGATTTAGGAACAGATTTAAACGGAGTTCTTGCTTCTCCTGATTTAGCTGATATTCTGTTGTACCATGTGCTTGGGAGTATTGTTACATCGGGAGATTTAATGAATGGAAGCGTGACAACTTTAGAAGGGTCGGATGTGTTAGTAGATATAGCATCTGGTGTTATGGTCAATAATGCCAGCGTTACATTAGCGGATGTTTCATCTCAAGATGGGGTTGTTCATGTTATTGATAAGGTGTTGATTCCCGGTACAGCTAGTATTGATGAGTCTGAAATAATCTCCTTCGAGATGTATCCAAATCCTGCATCAAGTTTCGTTGTGATTGAATCGAATCAATCGGTAATCTTGAATGCTGAAGTAATCAATAATGCTGGGCAAACGGTTAAAACATTTAAAATAAACGCAAACGAAACAGAATTAAATATTAGCGATTTACCTGTTGGTAACTATGTAGTTTCAATTCAAACTATAGATGGAGTCGCTATTAAAAAACTGGTGATTACTTCAGGCAAGTAATTTAGTAGTAGTTAGTTGATAGGTTAGGTTGGGCTCAGGTTTTAGGTTCCTGAGCCCTTTTTTAAATGTGATGTTTATGTTAGAATTTGATAAGTTTTCGGGTGTATATAAATTAACTTCAAAACAGTGGATAGATGCTTCGCTTGACGAGGTTTGGGATTATTTTTCTAATCCAAGAAACTTACAAGCATTAACGCCAGATGATCTTGATTTTAATATTCTAAGTAATCCTTCCGAAAACATGAATGAAGGTGATATAATTACTTATAAGATTCAGATATTACCATTGATTAAAACAAAATGGATTACTGAAATTAAGTCCGTGAATACACTTCGCTCTTTCGTTGATGAGCAGAGAACGGGACCATACAAAATGTGGCATCATAGACACACGTTTATTGCAAAAGATAATGGGGTTTTGATGACAGATGAGGTGCATTTTATGCTTCCTTTTGGTTTATTGTCAAGGCCTTTTTTTCCAATTTTTATACAGCCAAAATTGAAAAAGATATTTGAATTTCGTTATTTGAAAGTGTTAGAAATTTTTAAACAGGAACAATGAAAGCGCTTTTATCTACAATCGTATTTATAATACTCAATTTTTTGGCATTGGCTATTGGTGGATTTTATACCGGTGATGGTGTCTCTTCAAGTTGGTATCAAGAATTGAACAAAGCTCCGTGGACTCCGCCTGGATGGTTATTTGGGGTTGCATGGACTTTAATAATGATTTGTTTTGCTATTTACATGGCGCAATTGTATATCCGAATTAAGAAAAGGACATTGTTGCTAGTCTTGTTCTTTATTCAGTGGATATTGAATGTTGCATGGAATCCAGTGTTCTTTTATTTTAGAGATGTGGAGGTCGCTTTAGTACTTATTGCATTATTAACCGGTTTAATTGGAGTTTTAATGTTTAAATATTTTGGAATATTGAAAAAATACTCAATTTTAATTTTGCCATATTTCATCTGGTTACTTATCGCCACATCGCTAAATTTATATATTTACCTCTACAGTTAACTTTAATCCATTCCTTTTGAAATTGAAGCTTTTTTGCTCCTTTTTTATATATTGAAGCGAATATTAATTATTAATTTGATTTATGAGTTTAGGAGCGTTTTCGGTGAGTTTGAATGTGAAGGATCTTCAGGTTTCCAAAGAGTTTTATGAGAAATTAGGGTTTTCTGTCTTTGGGGGGAGTATGGAGATGAATTATCTAATTATGAAAAATGATTCTTCATTAATCGGTTTGTTTCAGCAAATGTTTCCTACCAATATCTTGACGTTCAATCCTGGATGGGATGAAAATGCTAATAATTTGGAATCGTTTAAAGATGTTCGTGTAATTCAGTCTGAACTTATAACGAAGGGGCTCGATGCAGGTACTAAAATCGAAGAGGGAACCAATGGTCCTGCAAGCTTCATGATTACCGATCCGGATGGAAACGTAATTCTAGTTGATCAACATCGATAAGACTTCAGTAATTATAACTTATAGGGGTATAGATACGATGAACTGGTATTTTTTGATTAAAATTGCAGTATGTTTACTTCATGTAAAAAATACTTCATAGGTGATTATTTAAAGAAGTCTGATAGTTTGCATGATCAATCTCGAGCTACACTACTATTTAATATAACTTTTACTCTAATTTTAACGGGTTCAATAACTTCAATTATTTCATTGATTTTAGGAACTTATGGGGTTTTGATTCCTTCTTTGGGGAACATCATTTTAGCTGGTGTAACCCTTCTCTTGTTGAAGTATGTTAATTTACAACTGGCAGCTTCGATTTACTTTTTTGCACTGTATTTATTATTGTTCGGAAGTCTAAATTTTAATGAAGGTGTAATGCATGTGGGGAGTCCTTTCTGGATCATGTTGCTTAATATCCTTGTCATGTATATTCTTGGTAAGAAGTGGGGGGTTGCATACATGATAGCATCGGTCTTGGGTTTTGTACATTATATCATTTAAGTAATGCCGCTTACCATAGATCAAATGATGAATATGGATACACAAACTTAATATTCCGTAATTCATGAAACAATTTTTGCCCTATCAATTTTGTGGTACGTTGTGTCTACAATACTTAAAGCGAGTTATGATTCAGAATCATTGTTGTCAACTCAGAATCAACAGTTGATGAATAAGAATGAGGTGATTTCTCAGAATAATAATGAAAAAACAGTTCTGTTAAAGGAAATTCATCATCGCGTAAAAAATAATTTGCAGGTTATTATAAGTTTGATGAGGTTGCAAATGCGAGAGCTTGAAAGTAAAGAGGCCATTGAGAAATTTAAAGAGACAATCAATCGTGTGCTGACAATGTCTATGATTCACGAGAAAATGTATCAGTCGGAATCGCTTTCAAAAGTAAACTTGGAACAATATTTCTTCGATTTATCAAGTGATTTACTTAGCTCTTATGAAATTGAGTATAAAGTGGAGTTCAATTCAACATTTAATTTAGATCAAATCGAATTGAAATCAATTGTTCCGTTGGCTTTGATATTTAACGAATTGTATTCGAACTCTCTGAAGCATGCTTTCCTATCTGTTAAATCACCCGTCATTGAATTAACACTTAAGAAAGAATCGGAGCGTGTGCTGATTTTGGAGTACTCAGATAATGGTACTTGGAAAAATCCCGAGAAAGAAATGTCATTTGGGCTTGAGTTAATTGATTCGTTGACAGCACAACTTGACGGGGAATTGACCTTTACAAGTAGTCCGAAGACAACTTATCTTTTTAGATTTAATAACATCTCTGAGTAAATGCGCTTCTAGCGAATGATTTTTTTGTTTTCATTAAGCTCGTTGCTTTTTTCTTGCAATGAGTCAAATTATTTTCAAAATTCAAATACTTGGATTGTCTCAGCTTCATTTAAAGTAATCTATAGGTGTTTTTTAAGGAATCCCCTTTAATTCGAGGTGGTTTTTTTAACGGCATGATAGTTAGGTACTTGAGTTCTATTTTTATTTGCTGAATTGATCAATTCGGAATACAAATATCATTTTCATGTTCATTTCACACGTAGTTTTGCCTTGTTGGAGTTCAGTTATTTGAGCTCAAATGTTCAATTTTTTAACTAGAGATAACATGTCGAAGTCAATTACATTTATTCTTGCTGTTTTCTTAATTCAGCTTTACTCTTTTTCTCAAGAGGTAACAATAACCATTGGGTACCCTGATCATGCAGATCATTTTCTTTATTCTATTCCCCCGTCGGATGAGCACGCTCGTTTTGGTGGCGAATACTACTTTAAGGTGGAAAATACAGGTGCCGTCGATTTAAATGCTTGGGAGTTATTTACAACTTGGAAGACTTTAAATAGTACTTGGGGTGTAGTGACCAAAACGGTATTAAATGCTGCTAATGGAGATATTAAGCTTTCTGGACCTTCATGGGATTTGAATTTAGCAGTCGGTGAGTCATTTGTTTTAAATGGAGAATGGATCCCATCTGGGAGTATTGAAGATTGGATTGATTATTTGCCGAGGGATATTCAAATGACTGCCAACGGAGGGGGAACAGTAAATGTGTTGTATGATACTCAAGGGACTGTAAGTACGTCTAACTATACAGTGCAAAAAGTATTGCCGTTTACAGAAACGAGAAAAACTTTTTCAGATTTGAAAGTTGTGGCTTACTTTCCTTTGTTCGATGCAGAAAATGCCTGGTGCTCGCTAAAACGTTATGGAGCAAATATCGATCAATTGCGAGTTCAGCTGTATTCAATTACTCCTAGCGGGCAGTTGCGTGCAGGTCAAGATTTACCTGCTGGGATCGATCCTATTAATTCAATAGATTATTGGTTTGACTATATTGATAGTTTGGGGGTGGTTGATTACTGCGAAACGAATGGGATTGAATTGATTCCCGTTGCTTACAACTACAATGAAGTGATTGGGGATTTTGATCAAAATGCCGTAAATACAATGATGACAAACCCTTCAATTCGAAATACACATTTAATTGATTTGATGCAAGTGCTTGATAATCATCCAGAGTTTGATGGGATTGATATTGATTACGAGAGTTTAATGGCTTCGGATCGCGATAATTATTCGTTGTTTATGGAGGATCTCGCAGCTTTAGTTCATGCGGAAGGAAAGATCCTTACAACAGCAGTTCATACTAAAGCAGGTATGGGGACATGGTACGGTCCTCAGGCTCAGGATTATCAACGAATCGGAAATGCGGTGGATGAAATGTTGATTATGACTTATGATTTACACTGGGCAACTTCACCAACATATAATAATCCTCCATTAACCGCAGGTTGTCAGGCAACTCCTGACTGGATGAATGATGTGGCTTGTTTTGCAATTTCTGAAATTGATGATCCTTCAAAAATTCAGTTGGGATTACCGTTTTATGGGTATCGATGGAAATATCAATTTGAAAATCACACTCTAAATGATCCTGGAGTCGGTTTGACTTATAATGATGCTCAGGAACTTATTGATGCCTACAACATTCCTTCTACGTCCATTTCAAGAGAGCCAAATGGAAAAGAACCTTATTTTATTGTTGAAATAAATGGTGTGAATTGGGTTTGTTATTTTCAAGATGAAATTGCGCTAGACTATAAATTACAGTCATTGAATGAGTATGATTTACGCGATTATATCGGTGGTATCGGTATTTGGCGATTGGGCTCTGAATATGATGGGATGTGGGATGCTGTTATGCAAGCTACCAATAATGTTGATGCAAGTATAAATACTTCTTTTGATTGCACTGTTGATGCAAGTGCAAGTACAATCTCTTTAGAAGAGATTAATATTAATGTTTATCCAAACCCTGCTAAAAGTGTTGTTTACCTGGAGAGTGCTCAATTGAAAAATCCAACAATCCAGTTGTATAGTGTTTCTGGAGAGTTGGTGAAAGACTTCGGTGTTCAATACGACGAAACTATCGTTTTGAATGTTGCCGATGTGTTTTCGGGTTTTTACCTACTGCAACTAAACTCCGAAGGTAAACAACATCAGGTTCCTCTAATCATCAATGATTAGAACTTGGTTTCAAATAAATGCGATTGGTTCTTCTGCGCCTCTAGGAGGACTGGTCGTATTTATAATATACGTTTTAGTTGCTGTAACGAATTTTGATTCTGATTGCTTTCAAAAGCATTTTCAATTTTTATTTTCTCCGATTGCGTCAGGTGCCATGAAAGTGAAATGCGATCTTTACTGCGTTCTCTTAGGTTGAATGAAATTAGATCAATAGGAAAGTCAAACCCAGGTGTACTTAACTTCATCAATTCTTCTTGGTCAAAGTCTTGTACTCGGGGGAAATTCTTGTACATGTTTCCGAAAGGCAAGGTCAATTTGTCTATAAATGAAACTTGACTGTATGATTCGTCGTCTAATACTTTCTTAGTGTCTCTAATCTGAAGTACAATTACACCAGAAGTATTTTCTTTAATCCAGTCCTTCATTACAAACAAGAATTCAATCATCGTCTTTCCTCCATAATTGTCTCGTAGACCGGCATCCATTAGTTGGATTTCAGGTGTGGTGGGAAGGGTAACCATAGGCATAACAAATGGGAATGTAGCGCTTGATCGAAGGGCGCTAGTAAATCGGAGTTGACCAACATCTTGGTGTTTTAACAAAGAATGAATGTCGATGTTTTCATTTGACTTTGTCATTTTTGCGGGGCCACCATGATTTGCTGTTAAAAAGTTAAGGTTCTGAGAGCTTATAAGTAAGCGTCTACCATCATTTATAATGGTTGGAGAGAAGACGATTGTAGGTATGCTTCCGTTCTTTTCGAAGGGTGCATAGTATCCAAGGTTGTGATTTAATGCTTGATCTGTATTTTTTAGCAGCTGTTCTTCAAAGGCATAGCCGCGATCTTTTGTGTATTTTAATCCGTTGTATTCTAGTGTTTGATATCGAATGAAAATATCGTTTGTCGATGCGGTGAACGATAACTTATTCAACATGTCCTTTCCTATATTGTTTCGGTATTTTTTCGCTTGTGCATTTTCGATTAAATTGAGTTGCTCTTGTAAAAGCAATTCTCTGTAATAGGAAGCGCCAACCATGCCTCCTGAAGCTCCTGTAATTAATTGGGTATGCTTGGATAATTTGCTATTTAAAGCTTCATCAGACTTTTGAAGCACAGTGACTGTCCATAATGCACTTCGTGAACCTCCTCCTGAAGTGTTTATGATAACTAATTTTGGTTTTGCTTCTCCCGTTTTTGCTTTCCAGTTTTCTAGAGTCGACAAATAACTTTTGTAGGTAGAGTCATTGATGATTTTGTTTGTTGTGATATTCTTAATTGCTTCGATAGAATATTCGTCTTTTTGCGTGTTTTCATAATCGAGACCGTAGGCATAATTTGTGTATTTGAAGAATGGGGTTGATTCACTTAAAGAATTCATCGTAAGAATAGTAAGCAGTAATAAAGGATAAACCCAAGTTTTAAACCAGGAATGCAAAGCACTAAACAACATAAGTGAGATGGTGAAAAGTAAAACGATGCTTGCACCAGCAGGAACTTCGAAGATGTCGTAATTGTGAAACGCACCAAGAATAAAGAAGACAACTATGGTGGCAATTTCAAAAATAGAACCGTTGATTTTGTTCTTGGCAAAAACTTTCTCTACCAAACTTTGATCAAAGTGGGAGGAACTACGACTCGTGAAAAGTTTTAACCCTTTTCCAATGTAAATGGATGAATTAAATTCACTGGAGTTGTATCGATTGAACCAATTTTCATGTTTGTGTGTGATAGAACTGATCGGCTTCGTCGACTGCTCGTCGTGTACCGGATATTTGTTCTTTTTACCTACTCGAAAGAAGTAGAGAAATGAAAGTGTGAAAAAAGTTATGCTTCCTGCAATGAGAGATGTTATAAAGAGGAGAATGTCGACTTTACTCTGTAATTCTTCGTTGTTTTGAAATACACTAATTTGAATGATGAAGAGAAGGTAGAATAAGGTTGGGATAATAGAGTTGTTAATACAAAACTTAAAAAATGGTCGCGAAAGCGTTGTTAAAAAAGGGAATCGAGATCCAATTTTAATATAACTGTATGTATTGAAACCCATAATGAATCCACCAACTGCAAACCCCATCATGAAAAATGCTCCAAGACTTACTTCGTTCAGGTATTCAGGAGAAAGAAATAAGAAGGGAACACCAAAGGCGCTTCCGGCATTGTCTAAAATAATGGCAAATAGAAATAACCAGAAAAAAATAGAGATTAAATTATACTTGATTTGGGCAAAAAGTAATTGCAATGGAAAAAAAGACTGAATCTTTTTTATGATTGTGTTTTTTTCCAGTGCTTCATCCATCGTATTAATATAACGAATAAAAAGCAGATATCGTTTGAAAATTTAGTCGACTATTTGATGTGGAGTCATTAAGTCAATGAAGTCTTGAGGAGGGGCGATTGGTCGCATGTTCTTTTTGGAAACGAAAACTAAAATTGTTGAGGCATTTGCAACGGTTTCACCTAAAATATTGGTTATACAATAGTTGAATATTAATCTCGCTCCTCTAATCTCGGTAATTTCCGTGCGAATCGTTAGTTGGTCATCGTACTTAGCAGGTACTTTATAGCTTACATGGAAATCCGCTACAGGCAACATTATACCTCGGTCTTCAAGGCTTTTGTAACTCATTCCAATTTCCCTTAATGCTTCAACGCGACCTACTTCAAAGTATTGTGCGTAATTGCCATAATAACAATAACCCATTTGATCGGTTTCACCATATCGAACTCTCAACGTGGTTGAACTGCTAAAATTTACTTTCATTGTTTATAACTGTGATTATAAAATTAATCATTCCGATGTGGTATAAGGCAAAAAAAAATACCGTATTTTAGTATTATATTTATGTGTCTATTGAGGTGTATCTCCCTATGTAACTGTAAAGTAAGTAGTTATAACGCCTTTTTTGAAGTTCGTTCAGAAATATTCATCGAATGTTAAATTTTTATGAAGTAAAACTTTCGAGAAAATCAATGGGTAAATGACTTTTTTTTAAACTTTATTATGTAAATATTTGTCCTATCAAAAATAAAGGAAACTAACACTGCTAAAAAAAAGACCTGACCAATCTTTTTTAAGCGACCAATAACACTATAAAAAACACTAAGTATGAGCAAAAATCACGATGGAATATGGGGGGCATGCTTAAAGGTAATTAAGGATAATATTTCTTTACAAGCTTTTAAAACATGGTTCGAGCCTATAGTTCCTGTTAAGTTAGAAGATAGTATTTTGACTATACAAGTTCCGTCGCATTTTTTTTACGAGTGGTTAGAGGAGAATTATATCGTTCTTCTTAAAAATGTAATACAGAAAGAACTTGGTCCTGAAGGAAGGTTGGAGTACAGTATTATCATGGAAAACAATACAACGAAATCAACACCATATACAGTTAAGTTACCAGCATTGAATAGCAAGTCTTTGAAAAATGCACCTGTTTCTATGCCGCTTAACGTAAGTGAAAATCAAATTAGAAACCCATTTATTATTCCTGGGTTGAAAAAAGTGAATGTAGATTCAAACCTAAATCCATCTTATTCATTTGATAATTTTGTGGAAGGAGATTGTAATCGTTTGGCTAGAGCTTCTGGTTATGCAGTTGCAAATAAGCCAGGTGGAACGGCTTTTAATCCGCTATTGATTTATGGTGGTGTTGGTCTTGGGAAAACGCATTTGGCACACGCAATCGGAATTTCAATTAAGGATCAGTTCCCAAACAAAACTGTTCTTTATGTGGGGTCGGAGAAATTTGCACACCAGTTTATTGATGCGATTAAGAACCAAACTACTAATGACTTCATTCACTTCTATCAAATGATAGATGTGTTAATTATAGATGATGTACAGTTCTTCTCTGGAAAAGAGAAAACACAAGATGTATTTTTCCATGTGTTTAACCACTTACACCAAAATGGTAAGCAAATCATTTTAACGAGTGATAAACCACCTGTAGAGATGCAGGGGATGGAGCAACGTTTGTTATCAAGATTCAAATGGGGATTGTCTGCCGATTTAGGTGCGCCTGATTTGGAAACTAGAATGGCGATTCTTGAAAAGAAAATGTATGGAAATGGTATTGAGCTGCCAAAGGATGTGACAGAATACTTGGCTTATTCAATTAATACGAATGTCCGTGAGATGGAAGGTGCTTTGAATACATTGTTGGCTCAAGCATCATTAAATAAGAAAGCTATTACTTTAGAGTTGGCTAAACAAATGGTAGATAAGTTTGTTAAAAACACTGCCCGCGAAGTCTCTATCGAATACATCCAAAAGGTTGTTTGTGATTATTTCGATTTACCACTTGAGATTCTTAAATCTAAAACGAGAAAGAGAGAGGTTGTTCAAGCAAGACAGATTTCAATGTATTTCTCTAAAAAAATGACAAAGTCTTCTTTAGCAAATATTGGAGCGCATTGTGGAGGGAAAGATCATGCTACCGTTTTACATGCATGTAGAACAGTCACTAATCTTTCAGAAACGGATAAGTAGTTTAGAGCTTATTTGGAAGATTTAGAAAAGAAATTGACAATTCAATAATCAATTATATTTAATAAAAAACCATCAGTTCACTGATGGTTTTTGTGTTTAATTAAAAACAAAAGAAGATGGAGGGGAATTTTGTAGGTGTTGCTGTGGTGGTAATGCTAATTGCGTTAGTGATTTTTAAGGCAGTAATTATGGTAACAGAACAAACGGCTTATGTTATCGAGCGTTTTGGTAAGTTCACTAGGGTTGCTCATTCTGGATTGGGCTTTATTGTTCCTTTTATTGATCGCAAAGCGGCAGTCATGAATTTACGTGTTCAACAATTGGATGTGACAATTGAAACGAAAACAATGGATGATGTGTTCGTAAACCTTCAGGTCTCTGTTCAGTATTCTGTTACACGAGAAATGGTGAAGGAAGCATACTATTCAATGGATAATGCCAAGAATCAAATTGCTTCGTATATTTTTGATGATGTGCGTGCGGAAGTTCCAAAATTAGAATTGGATGATGTGTTCGCAAAGAAGGATGATATCGCGATTGCTGTGCAAAGAAATATAGCAACGAGTATGGAGCAATACGGTTACAAGATTATTCGAGCTTTAATTACAGATATTGATCCAGATCATAAAGTGAAGGAGTCAATGAATAGAATTAACGCAGCTAAACGTGAAAGAGAGGCTGCTCTAGAGGAAGCAGAAGCAAAGAAAATCCGTATCGTTAAGGAAGCGGAAGCAGAAGCTGAATCAAAACGCCTTTCTGGTGAAGGGATCGCACAGCAACGTTTGGAAATTGTTCGTGGATTTAAAGAGTCGGTTGAGGATTTTAAAAAATCATTAGATACAGTTACGCATGAAGAAATTATGCAGTTTGTTTTAATGACTCAGTATTTTGATACTATTAAAGATATCGGGGCGAATTCTAAGAATTCATCTATCTTAATGCCGCATTCACCGGGTGGTATGAAAGATTTCCAAGATCAAATTATTAAAGGTACGTATATCGGAAATCAACTTGATAAGGACATCAACGGGAATGATGAAACACAGGCTTAAGGATTTGTTAAGCTAAAAGAATTCTGTTTTTTTTGAGTGTCAATTCCAAATATCGTACGTTAAAGAAAGAGTCTGAAGGATTGTATAAGGAAAAGGGTTCTAAATTTATTGGAATCGCCGTTCCTTGCTACAATGAAGAGGATGCAAAAAACTTTCTCGAAGAATGGAAAAAAAGACATCATCAAGCACGCCATCTGTGTTATGCGTATAAATTTGGTGTGGATGGAGATAAGTTTCGTGCTAACGATGATGGTGAGCCGAATAATTCTGCAGGACAACCAATATTGGGGCAAATTGATTCCTTTGAATTGACGAATGTTTTAATTGGAGTGGTACGCTATTATGGCGGTACTAAACTTGGTGTAGGAGGGTTGATCAATGCGTATCGAACGGGTGCGAAAGAAGCAATTCAAAATGGGGAAATTGTTGAGCTAGAAGTGTATGATTGGATCGATATTCTATTCGGTTATGAAGATATGCCACAGGTTATGAATCTTTTGAAAAAATACAACCTGACCTTATCCAATAATGTTTTTGAAGAATCGTGTAAATTGACAACTTTTCTAGATGTAAATTTGGCGGCTGGGATTAAAGAAGAGTTGCTAAAATTTGATAGTTTAGAATTAATTGAAAAGGGAATTTATTAATAAATATAGCATGAGAATTGGGTTTTTAGTCTTTGTTTTGTTTTTGTCAACCAATTTAATTGGACAAAATAGTGTAGTTTTTTATGATGCGCTTTTCGCGGAAACGGTTTCTAATGTTCAGGTTTTTAATGCGGAGAAGAAATTCGTAGGATTGAGTAATGCGTCAGGAGGGTTAGTGTTATCTGAGTCAGATTTTCCAATTCAAGTGAAACGCGCAGGGTACGAGGTTGTTTTTATTAATTCAATGATTGATACAATCGAATTAACCCCAAAGTTTCAGGAAATTGCAGGTGTGAGCATTAAGCCAGTGAATAAAATGGAGCTTTACAATTCCATTATTGAAGCTTCTAGCGATAAAGTGGATAAAACTACAGGTCGATTGAATGGGATTTATTTTGAATCCATGTTGATGATTGATGCGGCGAATCAAGATACAATTCGCGTGGATAAATTGTGTGACATGTCTATTTCAAAAGTTGGGAGTAAAAAGAAAATAGATTACACATTGTATTGTGATGATGCTAAAAAATCATATCAGTTCACAGGAACGGGAAATGGCGAGTTGTCCGGGGTTTCATCAGATACTTCCAAGGTTGCTAATTTGTTAAAAATCATACCAACGTTTGATAAAAACCTTGAGTTTGACTTAGTAAAAACGAAAAAGTATGACCTTGATTTCAAAGAAAGTGAAATTACAAGATCTGTAGGGGAGTCTATGAGTCGAATGGTATTTAGTGGAGGTGGAGAATACAAGAAATTGATAACAGTCGATTATCAAGATAAGGTAATGCATTCTTGGGTGAATAGAACGACCAGAGATCGCGCTTACGATGGTAAAGGAATCTATATTAATTTTACAAAATCAGAAAGACAGATTGAGTTTAATACTGTCGAAGGTTATGGTTTTTCAACAATCATTGATAACGCGAAAGTAGATTTGGGTACAGACGGTGTTTTGTATGAGATTTACGTTGTAAAAGGTTTTATTCAAGATAATGATGTTGAAGTGACGTCTACAGATGCGGTGAAGAAAATGAATGATTTCTTTGAATCTGTTGCAAATAGTGATGGCTTAGCAAGGTTTTATTCTTTTGAGCTTATAAAATAAATCGAATTGGAATTATTGAAAAAATTGGTTGATGTTAGATCGGCCGCAGGTGATGAATCCAGAATGAAGGAATTTCTTTTGGATTACATTAAACAAGAACAAACGAATTGGAAAGTTCAACCGACTATTGTTGAGGGAAGAGGATTTCAGGATTGTTTAATATTGGTATTTGGTCAGCCTAGAACTGCAATTTATGCACATATGGATAGTATCGGCTTTACTGTTGGGTATGACGCTGAGTTGATAAAAATTGGTGGTCCTCGTGCAATTGACGGAATGCAATTGGTGGGAGCTGATAGTCAGGGGGAGATTGAAACGGAATTGATGCTAATCGAGGGTGAGGATGGTTCGCAACACATGCAATACGTATTTAATCGTTCTATTGATCGTGGAACAATTCTCACCTTTAAACCAAACTTCAGAGAGAATAGCGAATATGTACAGTCTCCTTATATGGATAATCGATTAGGGGTGTGGAATGCGTTAATGGTTGCTAAGGATCTAGAGCATGGAGCTATTGTATTTTCAACGTACGAAGAACACGGAGGGAATTCTGTTGGGTTCTGTGCGAAGTACCTTTTGGAAGAGCATGGTGTTTATCAATCTTTGATTTCAGATATTACTTGGGTGACTTCGGGGGTGGTGCATGGGAAAGGCGTTGCGATTTCTATGCGAGACAAATATGTGCCGAGAAAATCGTATTTAGATAAAATTATAGATATCGCAAGGAAATCAGGGATTGACTTTCAATTGGAGGTAGAATCAGCTGGAGGAAGTGATGGAGGAATGCTTCAGAAATCCGATTTACCGATAGACTGGTGTTTTATTGGAGCTCCTGAGGACAATGTCCATACACCAGACGAAAAAGTTTTTAAATATGATATCATGACTATGGTTGAACTGTACAAAGTCTTAATGAAAGAGTTGTAAAATTTAAATCTATACTAAAAAAGCCTCGTCAATTTGACGAGGCTTTTTTAGTATACTATATTTTGATTTTCTTACGCCATCACCTTAGGTGCTGCAGAAAGAATAGCTTCACTCGTTTCAGCCTCAAATACTTCAAAGTTTTTCACGAACTTCTCAGCTAAACTGTTAGCTGTTTTATCAAACGCCGCTTTATCTGCCCAAGTATCTTTTGGATTTAAAATCTCAGAAGGAACATTTGGACAAGATGTTGGTATAGATAAGTCAAAGATTGGTTGAGTTTGGAACTCAACATTATCAAGCTCACCATTCATTGCTGCAGTAATCATTGCTCTTGTGTAAGATAATTTCATTCTGCTACCAACACCATGAGCTCCACCAGACCATCCAGTGTTAACCAACCAAACTTTAATGTCAGTTCCTTTTAGTTTGTCACCAAGTAACTCAGCATATTTTGCTGGGTGTAACGGTAAGAAAGCTGCACCGAATCCAGCAGAGAATGTAGTCTGTGGTTCAGTGATTCCCATTTCAGTTCCGGCAACCTTCGCTGTATATCCAGACATAAAGTGATACATCGCCTGCTCATTCGTTAAGCGCGAGATTGGAGGTAAAACACCAAACGCATCACAAGTAAGGAAGAAAATGTTTTTCGGAGCTCCACCAATCGATGGTACCATTATATTATCAATATGGTGAATTGGGTAAGAAACACGTGTGTTTTGTGTTATCGTAACATCTGAGTAATCTGGAGTTGAAGAACCTTCTTCAAAACCAATGTTCTCTAAAATTGCACCATATTTAATTGCGTCAAAAATTTGAGGCTCTTTTTCTCTTGATAAATCAATAGTCTTAGCATAACATCCTCCTTCAAAATTAAAGACAGTGTTGTCAGCCCAACCGTGTTCGTCATCACCAATCAATTTACGATCTGGATCTGATGAAAGTGTTGTTTTTCCTGTTCCTGATAAACCAAAGAAAACAGCTGTGTCTCCGTCTTTACCAACATTCGCAGAGCAGTGCATTGAAAGAACATTCTTCTCGTGTGGCAAAATGAAATTCAATACAGAGAAAATTCCCTTTTTGATTTCACCAGTATAACCAGTTCCTCCAATAATGATCATTTTCTTCGTGAAGTTAATCACAGCAAAGTTGTGTTGACGTGTCCCATCAATTTCAGGATCAGCCATAAATCCAGGTGCATTTACGATATGCCATTCTGGAGTAAAGTCTTTTAATTCGTCGTTTGTTGGACGAAGAAACATGTTGTATGCAAACTGATTAGACCAAGGGAATTCAGTGACAACACGTAAATTCAATCTGTAATTGTCATCAGCACAAGCATATGAGTCTCTTACATAAACGTCCTTACCGTTAAGGTAAGCCTTCATTCTGTTATATAAAGCGTCAAACTTTGCGGCATCAAATTTAAGATTGATATCTCCCCACCAAACAGCATCTTTTGTCTTTTCATCAAAAACAATAAATCTGTCCTTTGGCGATCGACCTGTGAATTCACCTGTCTCAATTGCTATAGCTCCAGTATCCGTTAGCATACCTTGGCCATTGATGATTGTATCTTCTATTAGTTCTGATGGTGAAAGGTTCCAGAATTGATTTCCTAG
Source organism: Crocinitomicaceae bacterium (assembly GCA_041596895.1). Classification (GTDB taxonomy): domain Bacteria; phylum Bacteroidota; class Bacteroidia; order Flavobacteriales_D; family Crocinitomicaceae; genus UBA4466. The sequence continues at coordinate 25,521 of JBFHHS010000009.1, forward strand.
ATCCGTTAAACCAATTGATTCTTCTAAGTTGGCATTTTTTCCGTGTTTACCAAATACGTCCATAATATGAGTTTACAGCTTATCGCTTTTATTATTAATACAAAGTTAACGTATAATGCTGCAAGAACTTGCCTAAAAAGCTCAGAGTTTCCCACAATTTGATAAAAATATTGTTAACATTTTTTTTTGTGGTCCTTTTTTAAACGATAGAAAATGACTAAACTTTTTTGTTTTTAAGATTAATTCAACGTGTGAATTAAACTAAATCACGCAAGGCTTCCACTGCAGATCGAATGTTTTTTCTAACGTCTAAAATACTGGCTTCCATCATGTAGCATGGTGCAGTTATAATCTTATTTTTTTTGTCAATGAGGATTTCTCTAACTGATTTCATCTCTGTTGTCATTCCTGTTTTTTCCAATCCTGCACTAAATTCAGAAATGTCGTATGGAGAGTTTTCAACATTTGTCCCGATAGTCATGTTGCTAGAAATTGTGCCTTCAAGTGCTTTTGAAATGACAACTGGACTAACACATAAACCCGCGATTGGTTTTCCTATATTCATCAAATTGACAATAAGTAATTTTACTTCTGGTAAAATTTCTCCATCGGGTCCATCAAATGCCCACTTGGTAAAGTTCTTGGCGCTACCAAATCCTCCTGGAATGATTAATCCATCTAAATCTCCGGGATTAACATCGAGTATTGAGGTGACGTTTCCACGAGCGATACGTGCACTTTCAACCATCATATTTCTGGTTTCATCCATTTCTTCCCCCGTCAAATGATTTATTACATGATGTTGAGGTTTGTCTACAGAAATACATACTGCTTCTGCATGAATTTCTTCGATTGCTAGTAGTGTTAATACTGATTCTTGAATTTCGGCTCCGTCATAAACTCCGCAACCGGAAAGTAATACTCCAATTTTCATTTTATTATTATTCAAATGTATATTCAATGCGTTCTTCCCAACCATCTAACAAAAGAATGATTTTAGACCCTTTCCTTGGCGCATCTGCTAATGCTGTAATGTCGACTTCCACCGTCTTTCTCACAATTGCTTTACAATAATCTTCGTGATTGGTATGGGTTAATTTTATTGCACGTTGTGGAGGCATTGATTTCATAACAGCCATACTTCCGTTCATTTCAAAAGTGTGCTCTCCGCATCCACCTCCATATGATACCGAGATGAAAAGGGTGTTTCCTTCACGTTTTACTCCTTCAATTTTAAACGGATCACCGTCTTTCATTTCTCCTATTTGTGCTGTTATTCTCATATTTTTTTCTTGGTTTACATCTTCTTCAATGACTTCTTCAGCTGGTTCGGTAGTTGATTCGATGCTTTCATTTACAACTTCAGTAGTTTCTTCTAAGGTCGTTTTTGTTGATTCCTTTGTTGTTCCACAAGAGATTAGGATACTACCAATTGCGATTAATAAATAGATTTTCATAGTTGAATTTTTTGTCATACTTATCTACTCAAATATAATACCATTAAATAATATAGAAGCTATTCGCTTAGGATATATGAAAAACAATGCCGTTTGCTTATCTTTGCTGCATGAAAACGAAAACCCTAAAGAAAAACAAGGTTAATGTTGTAACGCTTGGTTGCTCTAAAAATTTATTTGATTCAGAGGTTATGATGGCCCAGCTGAAAGGAAATAAGTTTGAAGTTGAGCACGAATCACAACAAGATGACTCTGAAATTGTCATTATTAATACTTGTGGATTTATTGACAATGCGAAAGAGGAATCGATCGATACGATTGTTCGATACGCTGAGGCAAAAAAGGAAGGGCTAGTTTCTAAAGTATACGTTACAGGTTGTTTATCCGAGCGTTACAAAGAAGATTTGGAAAAAGAAATTCCGGAAGTGGATGCTTATTTCGGTACGCGTGAACTTCCAAAGTTATTAAAGACTTTAAAAGCGGATTATAAACATGAGTTGGTAGGAGAACGTTTATTGACAACCCCATCTCACTATGCTTATTTTAAAATTGCAGAAGGATGTGATCGCCCTTGCTCATTTTGTGCGATTCCATTAATGCGTGGTAAGCATGTTTCAACTCCGATTGAAGATTTGGTTGCTTCAGCAAAGAAATTGGCTGCAGGTGGAGTGAAAGAATTGATGTTTATTGCTCAAGATTTAACTTATTATGGTCTTGATATTTATAAAAAACGTGCATTAGCTGATTTAATAGATCAATTAGCTGATGTTGAAGGGATTGAATGGATTCGATTGCATTATGCCTTCCCGAATGGATTTCCAATGGATGTTTTAGATGTCATGAACAAACGCGATAATGTTGCCAAGTATCTTGATATCCCTTTACAACATGGTTCAACCAAAATGTTGAAGGCAATGCGAAGAGGAATCACGCGTGAAAAGACAGAAGAGTTAATCTCTGAGATCCGAGCTAAAGTTCCTGGGATTGCAATCAGAACTACTTTGATTTCTGGTTACCCTGGAGAAACGGAAGAAGATTTTCAAGAAATGTATGACTGGGTTGAAAGAACTGGTTTTGATCGATTGGGAATCTTTACTTATTCTCACGAAGAAAATACGCATGCATTTAATTTCGAAGATGATGTTCCTGAAGATGTGAAGCGCGAACGTGCTGATCAAATCATGGAGCTGCAATCCGGAATTAGCTATGAATTGAACCAAAAGAAAATTGGTAAAACTTTCAAAGTGCTTTTTGATAAAATTGAAGGGGATTACTATATCGGTAGAACTGAATTTGATTCTCCTGATGTTGATAATGAAGTGCTCGTTAAAAAGGAGCAAGGTTATATTCGTTTAGGTGACTTCGCGAATATAAAAATTACAAACGCTGATCATTACGACCTTTACGGAGAAATTGTAGATTAATTTATTGTTGAAGCAACCCTTTCTTTTTTTCATTTGTAATTAGAGTGAACATTTAAATTACAGATATGAAAAAAATAGTTTTAGCAACATCGTATTTCGCAGTTCTTACTTTAGTTTTTTCTTTAAACTCTTGTCAAGATGATCCAATTACACCCAACGGAAACGGAGGGTCAAACGTCGATACTACATGGGTGGATGATTCAACTACATGGAATCCAAATGGTAATAATCCAAATGATACTATTTATGGAGGTGGTGGAAATCCTTGCGATTCAACGTACGGAGGAAACTCAAATCCGAATGATACCATCTATGGTGGTGGAGGATCAAACCCTTCCGATTCGACAGGATGGAACCCTTCTGATAGTTTAGGAGGAAATTAATTGATTTTTTAGTTAGTATAGTTCAAGTGTGATAACGAGGGATGTAATTGAGGCATTTATTGAAGGGAAAAAGGACGGTTTCGATAAGATATACGAAGCCTACTCACCCGGCATGTTCGTTATTTCTCTCCGTTATACACGCTGTAATGACGATGCTCAAGATGTTTTACAAGAAACGTTTATTAAGGTTTACAATCATCGTGATAAGTACGATATCGAACGACCAATTGGCGCTTGGATAAAAACCATCACTATTCGAACAGCATTGAACTACATTAAAGAAAATTATAAATTTCAATTGACTGATGATGAGAGTTACTTCGACGGAGTGATTCCAATGGATCCATTAGAGGATGATAACCAAGATTTAAAAACAAAATTAATAGCAGTATTGAACAAATTACCGGATGGTTATCGAACTGTATTTAATCTTTATACCATTGATAATTTGACGCATAAAGAAATTGCATCTTATTTAGGAGTAAAAGAAGGGACTTCAAAATCTCAGTACGCCAAAGCCAAAAAGATGATAAAGCTATTATTACAAACCGAACGTGTAGCATCATGAAAGAATTTGA
>JBFHHS010000010.1:0-28772 GCA_041596895.1 Crocinitomicaceae bacterium
ATTGAATTTTAGATCAGCGTGTAAATCACCGGTCAATGATTGAATGTTGAATAAGTTGGTCAAATAAATATGTGCGTAGCTTAAATCAATGTTTTTTGTGATTAAACCAGCCGAATACACATTCGTTTTATTGTTCAATGAAGCATCAATGGCAATGTATCCTTTTTTTCCCAAATTAAAGTTTAGACTTCCTGCAGAAGTTTCTCCATTCCATGTGTATTCAGGAACAGATATGTTGAGGTTGCTAATTGGGTAAGTATTTCCAACGGTAAGGTCTTGAAAGCGAATTGAACTGTTGGTTACGTTAATGTTATAGAGATAAAGTTTTAGTGGAGCTGCTGTTGTATCTTCAGGCTCATCAGAACCTAAATCGCTAAAATTAAATGAGGTGTCAGTTTGAATAAGTTCTAAGCGCAATCGATCAACATCTATTCGAGTTAACTCGATGTCATCATCCATCAAACCCCATGGGTTTAAATTAGCGTAAGCGCTTCCTAAATGCACGAATGTATCCGCTTTATTCGCTTCATACATTACAAAATCCTCGATAGATACTGACGTGGTAAAGAAGTTTAGATTTAGTCCTGTTAAATGTAGTTTTCTTCCTGATAAATCTTCGCCGTTTGAGTTGATGTACCATTTTGCAATTGTGTTTGCAAAGAAAAGCGTGATGCAAATAAGCAACAAAAGGATGAAAAGCAGTTTGACAACTAACTTGCGGGCTTTGAACCAAGATAAAAATTTATGTAAAAACGCTTTCATACTTTGCTAAATCCGTATTTCTTAACTAGATAAGAAATTGTAGGGATGCAAAAGTACTCAATTTAATAAGTTTAAACTACGGATGGCTCGAGCAAAGTAATTGTTCCCAAAGATGAATCAATTTTGGCTAAGACACCTACCGGAACGGTAAACTTATTTCGAATATGTCCAATCTGTGCGCCATAAAAAACGGGCTTTCCTAGATCAAGAAAATGTTGTTCAAAGACTTCTTCCAGAGTGAAGGATTTGTGCGGTTCTTCAGCCATGCATTTTCTAAAATTCCCAAGGACAATTCCATTCACAGCATCCAATATTCCGCTAAGTTGCAGTTGAGTTAACATGCGGTCAATTCTGTAGGGTTCTTCCATTACGTCTTCAAGAAAAAGTATTTTTCCTTGCCAATCGGGGAGGTGTTTTGATCCAATCAAACTGCAAATAACACTTAAATTTCCACCGTACAAATCACCTGCCGCCTCACCTGGAGAATAGGTAATGATTTTATGGTCTGATGGTAAGTTTTCGTAGTGTACTTCCTTTCCTTCAAAGATGAGTTGCTTGATATAGTCTACGCTATAATCATTCCATGTAGAGTTACCCCCTGGACCATGAAAAGTAACCAATCCTGTTTTTGTCGTAATGGCATTCAGTAATGTTGTGATATCACTGAACCCTAGAATTATTTTCGGATTTTTAGCAATGATTTCAAAGTTGAGGTAATCAAGGATGCGCGCACATCCCCATCCACCTCGAATAAAGAAAATGCCTTGTACTTCATCGTCTGAAATAAAAGTCATAAATTCTGATGCTCTTTCTTCATCAGTGTTAGAAAAGTATCCAAATCGATTAGAAATATTCGGTCCAATCTTTACTTGAAGTCCAAGTGATTCCAAAATTTTTTGAAATTCCATAGCATCATTGGGCTCTCCCATGGCACCTGCAGGAGCGCAAATAGCAATGGTATCGCCTTTTTTTAATCGCGCAGGTTTGATGGGTGAAGTTCGACCTTCAAGATTTAAATTTTGATTGTCAAATGAAAGACAGGAAGCACCAAGCACAGCAGTTCCAATCATTGGAATGAAACTTCTGCGACTGATCTTACTCATGTTTATTGAATAACTGGTTCTAACCCACGTAATCCCATATCAACTGGATAATCTCCATCGTTTGGTTCGTAGATTCCATTTTGATTGTCATCATACCATTCAAAACTTTGGTTCGTTGAAAGGTTCAATGTCAAGATAATATCGTCTGTTTCGTTTCCAGTCAACGTAAATGGGATATCAAAATCTCCGGTAACAACACAAGATCCAGCTGGAACCGGCGAAGTTGCAGACAATGGATTAGGAACTGTCGTTGCAGTCGCTTGACCTTCGTAAACCAAACCTAATGTTTCAAAGCCCCAATATCCTTGTAATTTATTTTGATTCAAGGTCACGGATTCATTTTGAATCACATAGTTGGTGATGTAAGTATTGTATCCTACAAATGAAGCTAAACGTCCTGTAAGGTCCATTCCAGAAACACGGTAATCTATATCAAAGTTTTGGTATGTTAACGATACGCGTAACCAATTGTATGTATCAGGAGAAATTGAACTTAGAGGAATTTCCACAAAAGTTTGATTATCTCCTTTCACAATGGCTTGATCAAAATTAACAGCGTTACTTCCACCTGCAGTTGTCTCCGCACCCATGTAGATAATTTCACCATCTCCAAGTTGCGTATATTGTGTTTGCGCCAGTTCAATATAGTGCGCACTCATTGCATGAAAGGTTGGTGATTGCGCAGAATGTGTTGCTGGCAAAGATGCTGGATTTCCGAAATTATCTAAGCGTGGCTGATTTGGATCAAAATGAAGCTTAACGATTAATTTTGGTCCAGAATTATCGACTGTTGTTTCGCAACTACCATCATCTTGAGTTGCATTTTCATTATAGTTTGTAGCATTAGGATCTGTACATCCTTCTTTTTTACAACTTGATAGCGCAGCAGCACATACCAATGTTAAGGCAAGTAGTTTTTTCATGGTTGATTCGTTTTTGTTAATAATTGGTCTTCAATTATTAACGTGAAATTTAAGCAATTCTTGTGTTTATTTTCCTAGACAAGGTTTTTTGAAAAGAAAACACGGTCTGTATCAACTTGTTCTTCAAGAAGTTTAAAGAACTCTGCACGCTGTTCATCTTCAATACAATCTGAAGGAAATGTCAATTGCAAGCCTTTGATATAATCAAAGTAAATACTCTGTTGTTGAACACTAATTTTTCGTAAGCCTTTGAAGTAAAGTAAGATTACTTCGCGGTCTGCAACAATTAGTGCTTTTGAGGAAAGTCCAACTCTGTAATGATTCCCTTTAAGTCCAACGATTGCAAAAATGAGGTTATCAAATGCTCCAAACAAATAAGCTAATGATGGCGCCCAAGCTTGTGGCGTAACTTTATATAAAGCTATGCCTACAAATGTCATCACTAAAACTTCAAGAGCCGTATAAGTTACTATTCTTCTCTTACGTGTAGAGCTGACAGGAGCATTCCACTTGAATTTTGTTTGTTTGGAAACAATACGTATTCCCATCCAGCGACGAATACTTCTTCTTAAATTTACAATGAAAATCAGAAGACCTAACCCTAAGAATATCTCATCGCGATTAGGTATGAATGCTCCAGTTGTTTTTAGAAACGTGACTGGTAAGTCGAACCCAACGTAAATTGCCATTAGCATTGTTGGGATTAACAAAAACAAAAGAAGCATATTGATAAACCTATTCATTCGGGATCAGTTTTAATTGAGCTTTTATAGCAGTGATTTTTTCGTTTGCTTTTGCAATTTTCTTGTCAACATCTTTTCGAAGTGCATCTGCTCCTTTACTGTTAGCAAAGAATCCAAGGTTATTTTCTAATAGAGCAATTTCCTTGATTTGTGCATCAATTTGTTTTCTAAGGTCCATTTTTAAATCACCCAATTGACGAGATGCATTCGGACTTGCTTTCATCGTGTCAATCTTACTTTGGAACATGATACGTTCCATTTCAGCACCTTCCATTTTTAAAGCACCATATTTGGTATCCATTGCCTCTTTGAAGCTTTTGTAAATGGCATCTTTTTCTTTCATTGGAACATGTCCAAGTGCATTAAATTCAGCGGCAAATTTCTTTAAATCAGCAATGGCTGTATTTTTATCTGCATTCGGTTTATATGCCTCAATAGCTGCAATGATTTCTTTCTTCGCAGTTAGGTTTGCTTCATTTTCTTTGTCCTTAGCACCGAAAAATGCTTCTCTAGAGTTGAAGAATGCATCGCAAGCAGATCTAAACTCCCTCCATAACTTTTGTTCGTGCTTCACACCAGAGTGTCCAATATTTTTCCACTGCTGTTGCAATTGCTTCAGTTTATTGGCTGTTTCCTTCCAGTCAGTAGAATCTTTCAATTCATTCGCTTTGGCAATCAACCCTTTTTTCTTTTCTGCTAACAGGTCGTATTTCCCCTGGATTTCAGAATAGAATTCTTTTTTTGCATTGAAAAACTCATCACATACGGCACGGAATGATTTCCAAATTTCTTCGTTCTCTTTTTTAGGGCCGAATCCAATTGTTTTCCATTTTGCCTGACATGCAAGGACTTCTTTTGTCATTGCATCCCATGTATTTGTGGAATCATTTGCGTCTTTCTGAGAAACAATAGCGCGAGTTTCTTCAAGTAAGGCTTGTTTTTGCTCTAAATTCGCTTGAAGTTTAGCACGACGATCATCGTAAAAGCGATTTACTTTTTCATAGATTGATCGGACTTCTGTCCAATAAGATTCCTTCAAAGTATCCCACTCTTCATTTGGAACTGGTCCGATGTCATTCCAGTCGTTTTGAAGTTTTTTCAAAGTCGCTTCAACTTCTTTCATTGAATTTACAGAGTTCAATTGCTTTAATTCAGCAATCAAATCTTTTTTCAATTGAAGGTTTCTATGAAAATCGTGGTCTTTTAAGTCTTTGTATATCTTGATGTTGTAAAAGAAATCTTCTAATAAACGCGAATATTCAGTTTGAATATCATTTCGCTTGTCTCGAGGAATATCGCCAATTTCTTTCCATTTATCCTGTATTTCTTTTAATGCACCAAAGGCAGCACCAATGTTTTCTTCAGTTGAAACCGTTTCTCTTAAACGATTAATCAGCGCTTTCTTTTCGCTTAAGTTTTTTGATTCTTCAGCGTTTTTTTCATCAATTACAACTTTTCTCTTCTCTTTAAAGGAACCGTACGCTTCGTAGAAATCATCTTTTAACGTTGCTAATTCGGCTAAACTTGCTTCCAAAGCGGTTAAGTCGTGCGCATTAGGATCGTCCTGAGCTTCTAACTGAGCCACTTGAATTTTACGTTCTGCTTCCAAGATATAATCTTCAAATTTCGTACGAAGTTCGTTGACATCTCGACCAACAGCCAATAGGTTTTCTGATGCTGTAAGCTCTTTAATTGTTTCTAAGAAATTCATGTTTTCCATGATCGTTGTATTGCTGAATAAGTTTATGCGATTGAGTGAACCATGTCGAAGTTTGTTAAAGCCACAAACTCTTGGATTCTATCGTTAAGGTCATTTTTTGTAATCGTTGTTAAACGCTCTGTTCCGAATTTTTCAACGCAGAAAGAGGCTAATGCAGATCCATTGATGATAGCACGTTTCATATTATCAAATGAAATGTCATCCGTACTCGCGATGTATCCCATAAATCCACCTGCGAAAGTATCTCCTGCTCCTGTTGGATCGAAAACTTCTTCTAAAGGAAGTGCTGGTGCGTGAAAAACACTGTCGTTATGAAACAATAAAGCGCCATGTTCACCTTTCTTTATGATTAAGTATTTAGGACCCATTGCACGAATCACTTTTGATGCTTTCACTAAAGAGTATTCACCTGAAAGTTGTCTTGCTTCTTCATCGTTTATGATTAGTAAATCAACCATAGAAATTGTTTGCTTCAAATCGTCTAAAGCAATATCCATCCAGAAATTCATGGTATCCATGGCTACTAACTTAGGACGAATATCTAAACGCTCTATAACTTGGCGTTGCACTTGTGGACTTAAATTACCTAACATTAGATAATCCACCCCTTGATAATTTGCCGGAATGATTGGGTCAAAATGCTCCAAAACATTTAATTCTGTTATTAAGGTGTCTCTAGAATTCATATCGTTGTGATACTTTCCAGACCAGAAGAATGTTTTTTCTCCTTGCTTAATTTGTAGTCCGTCCAAATTTACATTGCGACTTTTTAATTGGTCCAACATCTCTTGAGGGAAGTCTTCTCCAACTACTGAAACAATGTTTTGCTCGTTATCGTAAAATGATGAAGCCAACGCGATATACGTTCCTGCACCACCAATTATTTTATCTGTTTTTCCGAAAGGTGTCTCAATTGCATCAAAGGCAACTGAACCTACTGTAAGTAAACTCATTCTTGATTTGTTTTTAATCCGAAGGCAAAGATAGCACTATACAAATGGATAACAAATGATTTATTGACTTGATTTCGAGGTGAAAGATTAGTCTTGATGCGACTTCCGGAATGAACCCAACTTATGTTAAAGTGTACAGCGAAAGTAACAAATCCAAACACGTTTACGTTAATAAGTAAAGGAGTCATGCGGATTCTGATTCCTTTTAACAGATACTTTTGTTTCATGCCTAAAAAGCGCATTTACAGGTTACTCATTTGGTTCAGTGGAATTCTTCTCGGATTGGTTCTGCTCATTTCGGGTGGACTTTACTTTTTTAAGGACGATATCTGTGGTGTGGTAATCAATGAGGTCAATAAAAAATTAAAGGCAAAAGTGACTGTAGCCAAAGTTGATCTAGCTTTCTGGGGGTCTTTCCCAAATTTATCGGTTGATTTTAATGAAGTTTTTATCCAAGATTCATATGAAGGATCGACAAATTTAGACACTTTGCTTTTTTCAGAACGGATTCGATTAAAGTTGAATCCTATGGACATTTGGCGAGAAAACTATACGGTGAAATCCTTGGAGGTTTCCCCTGGTACTTTGAAGTTGAAAGTCAATGCAAAAGGGGTTAATAATTACGATATTTTAAAAGAAGATACCACAAATGTTGAAGAGAGCGGTTTTGACCTTAATCTAGAAACGGTGGAGTTTGAGGATTTTAGATTTGATTATGTCAATGCAATTACCAATCAAGAATATCGAACAAAAATCAACTCAATGACACTTGAAGGTGCGTTTAACTCTTCTGTTTTTACAACCTCAGCTGAGAGTGATTTACAAATCATCGCTGCAAGATCAGGAAATATCACTTTGGTTCGGAATCAACCTGCGAAATTGAATATAGCTGTGAATGTAAATCAAGATTCAAGTACAGTAAATATTCCCCGATCTACAATTTCAATTGCCAATTTACCTTTTGATTTTCAGGGCGATGTCTGGGAAGATGGCTTTACATTTAATCTTCGAGGAAAAAATATTGGAATAAAAGATGTCGCAAATAATCTTGCAATGCAACAAACTGCCGATGTGAAGAAATTCTCAGGGCAAGGTGTGCTTTTGTTTGATCTTGATATTTCTGGAGATAAAGACCCTAGTCAACCTGTTAATGTAGAATGCGATTTTGGCGTGAAAAGCGGTGTTTTAAAAGACCCTACAAGTGGAATCACGGTAAATAACTTGAAGTTAGAAGGGAGTTATTCGAACAAAGGTGGGCCAAGTAAAGAGAATCTTGATTTAAAGAATATTTCATTTCAAACGAATGGAGGGCCGTTTAAAGGAGATTTGAAAATTACGCAATTTGAAAGTCCTGTGTTTAAAGGAAATGCAGATGGCTTAATCGACTTAGAAGTGTTGCATTCGCTTTTCAGAGTGCCAAACATCGAAGTGTTAACCGGTACAGTAGACTTACATACGGATTTTGTTGTGCAAGGTAAACCAACAGAAGCGGAAACAATGGAGTATCACATTGATAAATGTGAGGGGGATTTAAGAATGAACTCCGTTAATTTTTCCGTAGTGGACGATAAGCGTTTGTTTGAATCTATTAATGGTCTTGTTTATTTAAGGAATGATGAAGCAGGACTTGATGATGTCTCGCTGAACATTGGGCAATCTGATTTTATGGTAAACGGAGTTTTTAAGGACATCGTGAATTATTTTAGTGGTGCAGGAAACTTGAATGCTGACATTGAAATCACCGGTAAACGGATTAATATTGAAGATTTAGGAACTGATGCAAAAGAAGATATTTTAGAACGAGAGCGTCAGTTTATCTTGCCTAATAACATCGATGGGTCGGTATTTTTAGATGTTGGCTCATTGCGATATGAAGACCATAAATTTGATGCATTACAGGGGAATATGACAATTCATAAGCGCATCATTCACTTTCCACGAATTTCTGTTCGTAATGGCGGGGCTGATGTGTTGGGTTCATTAACGATTGAAGAACGCGCACCGGAAATTTTCAATATTTCAAGTCAACTTATTTCTAAAAACATAAACTTCACAAGTTTATTCAAGGAGTGGAACGATTTTCAACAGGATGTAATAAAGAGTAGCAATATTGAAGGAGTTGCTCAAGCGAACTTAACGTTTGAAGCTCCATTTGATTTGCGTTCTGGTGTTATTTCAAAAGCTATTCGTGCGCAAATTGGAATACAAATAGACAACGGGCGATTGAAGAATGTTAAAGCCTTCGACGAAATCATTCAAAGTTTGAAAACAAGCAGCGTAAAAGCATTTTTAGGAAAAGAGAATATAACTGCTTTTGGTGGCAAATTGAAGGATTTGAAATTTGATCAGTTGAAAAACACCTTGATTATTCAAGATGGAGTGCTTACTATTCCATCCATGTCTATTGCGTCTTCAGCATTAGATATTGAGGCTTCTGGGAAGCATACGTTTGATAACCAAATTGATTACCGTTTTGGTTTTCAATTACGCGATTTAAAACGTACCAAGGATAGTGAGTTTGGTGAAATTGTAGATGATGGGTCAGGGATGCATATATTCATGCGTATGTATGGAAGTATGGATAATCCATCGATCGAATGGGACAAACAATCACGCAAAGAAATGTCAAAAGCTAAGCGCGCTGAAGAGAAAGAAGATGTGAAATCAATTCTTAAATCGGAATTCGGTTTGTATAAAAATGATTCAACTGTAAAAGGTTACATCAAAACAGATACCCCTAAAGAGGAGTTGATTATTCAGTTTGATCCAGTCAATCAGATCGACACAATTATTGAGGATAAGAAACCGAAGAAAGATACCAAAATCTCAAGGGCACTGGATAAATGGAAAAAGCAATCTGAAGCTGAAAAGAAGGAGGAGTTTGTGATCGGGGATTAGTTTCAGTTCCCAACCTTAAAATCATCATAATCCGTTCGTCGAATAATATATTTTCTATACATCACTTTTTCCTTCACGTTAAAGAATAATACGCGCTTTAGTACTTCGTCATTTTTGCATTTTCCAATTACTTCTCGTTTGTCCAATGTATTCCCAGGGCGAAATTGCATTTCGATGGTGTCGCCTTTGTTATCAATCGCTTTTGCATATATGTACGGTTCTGAATTTGGACAGAATATTTTGAATGTTGCCTTGTTTCGTCGAATTGGTCTGTGATTTTGTGAAAGTAAGGTGGCTGGGCAATCGAAAGAGACTTTGACCACAATAAATTTCTTAATTTTTTTCCCAATGACCTTCATTTTAGGTGGTTTAGAAACTTTAAAATCAACGTTCTTTTTCCCAGAACGGCATACACGATATTGATAATAATCGCGGCCATCAATTCTTACAATTTGTACTCCATTTGGGTTTGGTCTTCCCCAAGTTCCATCATCATTTGCTTCCCATAAACTCATTGGGACGTTGCTGTTGCATGTTTCTCTGACAGGTACTCTTATGGTTGCACACACACCACCGCATAAAGTGATGTCCATCATTCCTCCAGTTATCATCGGTGACCCATCTGAAGTTTGTGTTGTCAACTCAGAATTTCTAAGACTTTTCGCAGTGTTGAATTCTTGAAACTTAAAACAATCCTTTACTAATTCAAAGTCGCAAATATTGAAAGTAACCGATGTGCCTTGTGGAAAAGTCAATGTTGTATCTCGATTGCAGTCTTTGATTGATTCTGGAACAGGCTTGCAAGGTGGTTCGCCAGTGCTGACATTTAGAACGGAAACTATAATTTCAACCCTTCTGTTCCGTCGTTTACCTTCCTCTGTCTCATTCGTTGTAATCGGATTGCTTTCGCCAAAACTATCGTCTAAAATCCGTTCTTCTGGTATTCCTCTTGATTCGACAAAATCTAAAACAGTTTTAGTTCTTCTTTCAGATAAGCGTTGATTGTATTCGATACTCGCATCGCTATCAGTATTCCCATTGAGTTTAATACAAACGATTCTGTTCGAATCAAGACTTTGCATGAAATTAGACAGTAACAACTCTTGATCTTCTGTTAAATGACTAGCATCAACATCAAAGTATGCCGCAGTTTTAATTTCTTCTTGAGCACGTGAAATCATTATGGCAAAAAAAGCCAAAACGGTTAGTAGTAAGTTTGCCATAGTACTACTATAAACGCCAAGAAAGTTTAGATTATTGTAAGTTCGGGTAAATCTGAGTTTAACACTCTGGATAATTAACGGCTAGTCCACCTTCTGAAGTTTCCTTGTATTTGTGATTCATCTCTTGTGCGGTATCCCACATCGATTTCACCACCATGTCGAAGTGTACTTTACAGTCTTTTGGATCTCCTGATAATGCAAGATTACTCGCAGTGATTGCCTTGATTGCTCCCATCGAGTTCCGTTCAATACAAGGGATTTGTACGAGTCCACCAATTGGATCGCATGTCATTCCTAAATGATGCTCCATGGCAATTTCCGCAGCCATCAATACTTGTTCTGGAGTTCCCCCCATAACTTCAGTAAGTCCCCCAGCGGCCATGGCTGAAGAAACACCGATTTCAGCTTGACATCCACCGACTGCAGCAGAAATTGTTGCCCCTTTTTTAAACATACATCCTATTTCCCCTGAAGTTAAAAAGAAACGCTCAATGGCATCCATACCACCATATTCACAAAAGAAATAATAGTACAATAGAACAGCAGGAATAACTCCTGAAGCTCCGTTCGTAGGAGAAGTTACGACACGACCTAAATCTGCATTTTCCTCGTTTACAGCAATAGCGAAACAACTTACCCAACGATTGATGGTACTAAAATTCTTAGGGCTAGCATGAATTGCATCTAACCATTCCTCTTGTGATTCAAAATCATCTCGTCCTAAAAGTAATTTACTTAGTCCTTTGGCTCTTCGTTTTACCATTAACCCACCAGGAAGGTAACCTTCCGTTGAACATCCACGATAAACTGATTCAATCATTGTTTCAAAGATGGCTTTAATGCGATCTTTTACTGCGTCACGACTACGGTATTCTAATTCATTTAAAAATACTACGTCAGAAATTGGTTTGTTAATCTCTTCGGTGTGCTTTAAAAGGTCGGCAGCAATCTCAATAGGGTAAGGTAATTTGAATAGTTTCGAAGCCGGTTCTTCTTCTCCTTCTTTTAGAATGAAACCTCCGCCAATAGAAAAATAAGTTTCAGTTAGAACCAATTTTTCATCTTTGTACGCTCTGAAAACTAGTGTGTTAGGGTGTTTTTCACTCGGGTCAGAATGAAAAATAATATTTTTTAAAGGGTTGAAGGTAATTTGAGTTTCTCCAATGTTGATTTGATTCTCCATTAAGATGCGCCCAATGATTTCATTTATTTTGGATGGGTCTATGAATTCAGGGTTATGACCTTCAAGACCAAGTTGAACCGCTAGGTCAGTAGCATGGCCTTTACCGGTCTTAGATAGAGAGTCATACAAGTCAATATCTATTTGATCAACAGCAGCTCCTTTTAAATTAGAAACAAATTTTGTTGCTGCTCTCCAAGGGCCAAGGGTGTGAGAACTTGAAGGTCCTACGCCAATTTTAAATATATCGAATATGCTTATCGGTTCCATGTCTTTATCTAGCCTAGTTAATTTTCAACAAATATGTGATAAATAGTTAGAACACTTTTAATGTTTGTTCCAAAAAAAAGAGCTTATCACATGTGATAAGCTCTTCCAATAAAAAATAAAATATAAATACTATTGTACTACTTTTACGTCTACTGCATTCATTCCTTTTCTACCTTCCTGTAGTTCAAATTCAACTACGTCACCTTCACGGATCTCGTCGATTAACCCAGAAACGTGTACAAAATGATCATTGCTTGAACCTTCTTCAGTGATGAATCCAAATCCTTTTTCTTCATTGAAGAATTTTACTGTTCCTTTACTCATGGTAATAATTTAAAAATATATAATTGAGACAAAGATAAGCCCGGAAAGTCATAAATCATAATTTTTGTTCAATCTTCTTAGATAAATAATTCAGTTTTGGATTTGTTATTAATCAGATTTACTGTGCTGATTGTCAAAAAATTGTTGCTGTGATGTACTGTTTGCAGCGTTTTAAGCTTTTTGGCTAAATGAATTATTCTTGGTAAGCTAACTCGATTCAATTCAGTCATTTATAATGGGATTAATCGTCTAAATACATGAGATTGTGTAGAATAAGGTAATTTATTTGGAGTTTCATTTAACTATTCAACTTATCTTTGCATTAGTTATGGCAAAAATTCGTGATATAGATTTAGGTGATTTTCCACTTCTTCTTGCTCCTATGGAGGATGTAAGTGATCCACCTTTCCGTGCTTTATGTAAAGAACACGGTGCAGATTTAATGTATACCGAATTTATTTCTTCTGAAGGATTAATCCGTGACGCAGTTAAAAGTGTACAGAAACTCGATATTTTCGAATATGAACGCCCTATTGGAATTCAAATTTTCGGTTATGATATTGAGAGTATGAAAATGGCGACGGAGATTACGGAGAAAACAAATCCTGATATTATAGATATCAATTATGGTTGTCCCGTAAAGAAGGTAGCTTGTAAAGGTGCTGGTGCCGGAATTCTTCAAGACATTCCTAAAATGGTTGAAATGACACGAGAAATTGTGAAGTCGACTAGCTTACCTGTAACTGTTAAGACACGTTTAGGATGGGATGAAAACTCGAAACATATAGTAGATGTGGCTGAACGCCTACAAGATGTGGGTATCGAAGCAATATCCATTCATGGACGAACGCGTAAACAAATGTATAAGGGCGAAGCAGACTGGAGCCTTATTGCAGATGTTAAAAACAATCCTCGTATGAAAATTCCTGTTTTTGGAAACGGGGATATTAATACACCAGAAAAAGCGGTGGAGTATAAGAATCGCTACAATGTTGATGGAATCATGATCGGTAGAGCTAGTATTGGTTACCCATGGATTTTTAATGAAATCAAACATTTTGCGAGAACGGGTGAGCATTTAGCAAAACCATCTGTTCAAAATCGTGTAGATGCATGTATCCAACATTTGGAAATGAGTGTGAAATGGAAGGGTGAAGTTTTAGGTATAGCTGAGATGAAGCGACATTACACGAACTATTTCAAAGGGATTTCGCACTTCAAGGAACATCGAATGAAATTGGTTACTTCATTTGACCTGGATGAAATTCGTCAAACATTAATGTGGATTCGTGAAAATGCAGACGAATTGTTTTTTGTGAAATAAAAACGGTTATTTTTTCTGATAAATATCATGCCATTACTGCAGGAACTTTCCGTTCTTTGCACTCAAATTTTAGGATATGAGTTGGGTGAAAAAAGAGCAAGAGCAAATAAAAACACATGTTTTTAATGCATTGCAAAAAAACAAAAGTTATGTTGAAGAAAGTGTTTTAGGCGTACCAGCCTCTTATTTAGATAGTCGCGTGTTTTCTCAGGACGATTCTATTCTAAAAGACGCACCATTTCTTTCAACCTTAGTTTTTAACCCAAACCATATTGGATGTCATACCTTGGATGCGTCTGAAAGTTTTTTTTCAGGAACTCAAGAGATTGAGCGCGAGGTTATCGCCATATGTTCTGAGGATATTTTAAAAGGTGAAAAGGGAGCTTTTGATGGTTATGTGGCGTCAGGTGGAACGGAAGCAAATTTACAAGCGATCTGGATTTACAGAAATTTTTTCATTCAAACGAAGGGGGCAAATCACAATGAAATAGCAATTCTTTGCAGTACGGATAGTCATTATTCTATGGATAAAGCATCTAACGTATTGAATATCCCTATTTATAAAACAGCAGTAAATGATTCGGATAGAACTTTGTCTTTGGATGATTTAAATGAGCAACTGATTAAGGCTAAAGGAAATGGAGTGAAATACTTTATTGTTGTGGCCAATATGATGACGACCATGTTTGGTTCTGTTGATGATTTTAATGTGTACGTCAAAGGCCTTCAAGCTAATAATTTAGAATTTAAAATGCATGTCGATGGGGCTTATGGGGGATTCTATTATCCATTCTCAAACCCTGAGAGTCAACTGAATTTTGCCAATGAATATGTGGATTCTGTTACATTAGATGCGCATAAAATGGCTCAGGCTCCATATGGTACTGGAATTTTCTTGATTCGTAAAGGTTACATGAAATATGCAACGACAAAAGAAGCGAGTTATGTCGAAGGAGAAGATAGTACCTTGATTGGGAGTCGATCTGGAGCAAATGCAGTTTCTATTTGGATGATTCTTTCTAAATATGGTCCGAATGGTTGGATGGAAAAAATCTTCATCCTACAAAAACGTACTGACTGGTTATGTGATCAATTGGATAAACATAAAGTAGCGTATTATCGCAACAAAAATAGTAACATCGTCACTATGCGAACAGGGAAAATTAATGCCGATCTGGCAAATCGCTTTGGTTTAGTTCCAGATAAACACAAGGGGCCAAATTGGTATAAAATTGTAGTGATGGACCATGTATCTATTGAAAAATTAGAACCCTTTGTACATGCGCTAGGATAGATTGCATTTTATATTCATAATTTAGTATCATTCAAACGTGTTTATTAAATTAGAATATGAAATATTTCCTTTTTATAACTGCAGTTGCCTTTTCTCTTATTGTTCAAGCTCAAATAAGTGTTTACAATTCTGTTGATCTGCAAGTAAAGTCGGTTTATGACATTGCAGTCATGAATTATAATGGACTAAATCAAGTTGATAAATTCAAAAAAGTTGAGTTTGGAATTGATTTGAAAAATAGCTCCATTGCAGACGATTTGGATAAACGAATTAAGTGGTTTTTAAAAAATCCAACTGATACCACAACATTTGGAGTGAATCCATTTTTGGAGTGGGAGTTGGATATTGTGGCTAATTTCAAGCATTTAGAAACTGGATTGATAAAAAACCGCTCTTTTTTCTATTATCAAGAGTTTAGTCGTAATTTGAATAACAATGATTGGAATGATTTAAATGTAAAGAATAATCATTTGATGCGTGTTCGATTTGCTCCACCTAAAGCTGGTTTATGGGAAGCTACTATTACGATAAAAGATCATGGGGTTATAACACATAAGCTTCCAGCGTTTCAGTTTAATGTCAAGGATAATAATCACCCAGGGTTTGTGAAAGTTCATCAAAACAAACGCAATTATCAACGTGGAAATGAAATGATTTATCCAATTGGTCATACTTTTCCTGGACCTTATAATGGTGTAGATATTTGGGGTTGGGATAAAAATGGACGACCTACTAACAAGACCGCTAAACCAGATGATTATGTAAGTTACATGGAAGACTTGAAGGCATATGTTGATGCGGGAGGGAAGTATATTAAAACAGCGCAAACTGCATATTCGAATTTGATTGAATTTGAAAATTTGGGAAATTATGAAAATCGCTTGCATTACGCTTGGGAACAGGATGTGTTTATGGATTTCTGCGAAGAAAATGATGTTTTAGTTGATTTTAACCTGCTTTTTCAAGATGTCTTTTTTAGATACGGCCAAAGTGGTGGAATTGGTGATGAGTTTGATGGATGGGGTGTTTGTCCTGGGGGATTTGGTCCTGTTCCATGGGATTATGGGCATGAAGGTCCACGAGGTGAACACAATCCTTGCGATAATACACCTACATATTGTTATTATGTTGAAGGTACTTTACCAGGTTCAATGTTTCTAGATGAAGAACGTATGGCATATCACAAGCAACGAACGCGATATTATATTGCAAGATACGGATATTCACCGCAGATTTATATGTTCGAATTGATGAGTGAACCGCATCATATGAATTCGAATATTGAAGCCGAACCAATAGTGGAAATAGATCATCCTGAACATCAAATTTCAATGGATGCCATCAATGTTTATCATAATGTTATAAGCGATTATATCAAAGAGGAAATGAACCATACGGATCATCTATTGTGCATGCAACAGTACCGATTGAATAGACCAGAGTATTACTTCTCTTCTGCCGAGAATGAGAATATTGATATCATTGGACATAACCCGTATATCTCTGAGCCAGATAAGTTAATTCAAGAAAAAGGTTCAGGATATCAAAATAGGTTCACAAGTACTGAAGTGAGTAGGTTTAAAGAGATTGAAGATTTTAGAACTCGTTATAATTTGGAGAAACCGATCGTATTAACAGAAGCGGGTTCCGGAATTGAATATAACCCGTGTAGCGAGCATAGTAATCATTACAGTGATGTCATGATTTATAGTTTTTCAGGATATGCAGGGTATCATATTTGGAATGGTTATCAACATCCTGATAGTCGAGGTAAAGGTGAGCCTGAAACACGATTCTTGTGGGCTAGTACCATACGCGCTCAAAATTTTATGAACTCTAAAACGGTAGTGGATGTGTTGAGTTCAGGAAACGGAAATTGGACCCAAGGTCGTCAAATTTCAAGAGATCAACTCAAGGGCATGCAATATTATGTAAGTTCCGATGGGTCCGCTGCTGTTGGTTATGTTAAGAACAGAACGTTTAATCATCATACGATGAGAATTGACTCTGCTTTCTGTTATAACGGTGTCTTCTCTACTTTCCGTGAACGAAAGGACCAGTTTTGGAACGACAATGGAGCGGTAATGAAAGTGAAAGGCTTAAATCAAGGTGTGAGGTATGCAACAGATTATATTCGATTTCTTGAAGGGGAATACGTAGATTACGATTGTGCGAAACCAAGTTTATTCAACGCGTTTAAAATGAAACATCCAGATTTATTAATGGAGTTAGAGTCTGTTAAAAATAAAGGAATTGAACCGATTGTTTGGTTTGTTATTCGAGAAAGTGATTGTAAGAAGATGTAGTTATTCTGATTCGTTTTCTTTCATTTGAGTATTTGTCCAGTCTATCGCTTTTTCCAAAGAATAGAAAATTTTTGTGGGCATTTTAGGGCGATTAAACTTCAGATAGAAATCGGTGATAATCTTTTGAGACAAACTTTCAATAACAATGGCATCCGAATAGGTGTAGTGATTTCCATCGTGGTCTGCAGCCCATTCGCGCACTTCTGGCTCGATGTCCGAAAATGAACCAAATTGATAAACGTTGTAAAACTTTCCGCCGCCATTTTCATCTAGGAATTCATAACCGGCTTCAATGGTTTTACGGTCGATCTTTTTTAATTTGGGTAGAAGCACATGGAATATGCGATTGCCGAATAACCGAAATTGAACACCATTAACTACTTTTTCAGCAATCATGGGGGCATTAAAAATGTTCATGTCCTCTTTATTCAGTGTCATTTAATAAATGGCTATCTTAGCATTGTAAAAATACAAAAAAAATGCAACGATATCAAAGTTATGCTCAAGGTCAATGGATTGACGGAGAGGGGGTTGAAACAAATTTATACAATGCTATTACTGGCGACAAAATAGGTGAGGCGTCTAGCGCTGGTCTTGATTATGAGGCTATACTTGCTTATGGTCGTAAAACTGGTGGTGAGAAATTACGCAAAATGACGTTCCAGGAACGTGGTCGTATGCTTAAGGCTTTGGCCTTCCATTTACTTGAGAAAAAACGTAAGTATTATGAAGTGAGTGCCTTGACTGGTGCAACTAAAATTGATTCGTGGATTGATATCGAAGGAGGAATCGGAAATCTTTTTGCAAATGCTTCTTTACGAAGACAGTTTCCAGATTTACCTTATAATGTGGATGGTGTTGCTGCACCACTTTCGAAAGAAGGTTCATTTATTGGTCACCACATTCAAGTGCCTAAGCGTGGTGTTGCCATTCACATCAATGCGTTTAACTTCCCAATTTGGGGTATGCTTGAAAAAATTGCGGTTAACTTCATGGCAGGTGTTCCAGCTGTAGTTAAACCATCAGAATATACGTGCTTTTTGACAGAGGTGATGGTGAGAGATATTATTGATTCTAAAATTCTTCCTGAAGGTTCGTTGCAATTAGTTTGTGGATTGGGTCGTGGTATTATTGATCATGCTACTTCTGAAGATGTGGTTACATTTACGGGGTCGGCACATACAGGTAAAATTTTAAAAGGCCTACCAAGAATTTTAGAAGAAAGTGTTCCTTTTAACCTGGAAGCAGATTCATTAAATGCAACTGTTTTAGGGCAACATGCAACACCAGGAACAACTGAATTTGATTTATTCATCAAGGAAACGGTGAAAGAAATTACGGTGAAAGCGGGACAGAAATGTACGGCAGTTCGAAGAATTTTAGTTCCTGAAGATTTCATTGAAGAAGTTCAAAAAGGGATTGCTGCTCGTTTGGCGTCAACGGTAATTGGTAATCCTAGTGAAGAAGGTGTTCGTATGGGGGCTTTGGCAACACGTACTCAAGTTGATCGTGTTCGTGAGAATGTAGAGTTACTTGCAAAATCTCAAGACATTGTTTTTGGTGATTTAGATAATTTTGATGTGAAAGGTGCGGATAAGGATAAGGGAGCCTTCTTTTCTCCAATCTTATTCAGAAATGATGATCCTTATACTAAAATGGATGTTCACAACATAGAGGCTTTTGGACCAGTTTCAACCATTATGCCGTATAAAGATTTAGACGATGCAATCGAGCTTTCTCGCATGGGGAAAGGTTCATTGGTTTCGTCCATTGTTACTCCAAATGATGAGGAAGGAAAAGATTTCGTTATCGGTGCGGCATCTATGCATGGACGTATTTTAGTCTTGAATAAAGATTGTGCGAAAGAAAGTACAGGTCATGGTTCGCCTATGCCATTATTAACTCACGGTGGACCAGGTCGTGCTGGTGGTGGTGAAGAAATGGGTGGAAAACGTGGTGTGATGCACTACATGCAACGTACGGCGATTCAAGGTCACCCAACTACAATTACTAAAATTACAGAGCAGTTCCAAGTTGGTGCTGAAATGCCAGAAGCAAATCCTCATGTGTTTAGACAACATTTTGAAGAGTTGAATATTGGTGATACTGTATTTACACATAAACACACAGTTACAGTAACGGATATTACAAATTTCGCTAATGTGTCAGGAGATAACTTTTATGCGCATATGGATGAAACATCATTGGATGGAACCATCTTTGAACAGCGTGTAGCGCATGGTTATTTCTTACTTTCAAAAGCGGCAGGATTATTCGTTGATCCTAAAAAAGGACCTGTGCTATTGAATTATGGTGTGGAAGAAGCACGTTTTACGAAACCGGTTTACCCAGGAGCAACTGTCGGTGTACGTTTTACTGTTAAAGAGAAAATTGATCAGGAGAAAAAAGACGAAAATGATATTGCTAAAGGAATTGTGAAATTCTTGGTTGACATGTATGATGAAACTGGTGAAACTGTGGCTTTAGCTACGATTTTAACCATGGTTAAGAAGATAGATCAATCGGCGTAATGGTTTTATAATCAATCCTTTTTAGTAAGTTAGTGGAAAGGAATAAAATTGAAACAATGAAAAAGTTATTATTTGTAATGCTCGCATCGGGACTAATGTTAGCTAGTTGTAATAAGGAGGATGAGAATGCAGTTCCAACCTGTGTACAGGATCGATTGGCTATTTTTGAAGCCGATGAGGCTTGTGGTGCTGGAGCATCGGTGAAGCGTTATACATTCCAAGGAAATGACGTTTATGCGTATGATCCAGGTTCATGTGGGGCAGACATGACTACAGCTGTATTGGATGCAGAATGTAATAATTTAGGCTATTTAGGAGGGATTTCAGGAAATGATACCATTAGTGGTGTTCCTTTTTCTTCGAATGCACTTTTAGTTTCAACGATTTGGCAGAATTAATCTATTAAATTGAAATAAAAAAAGGGCGGTATCATTGATATCGCCCATTTGTTTTTTTTTGAGGTTTTAACTTAAACGGAACATAATAGGAAGCTGCATTTTTGAACTTACCTTTTTACCATCCTTAATTGCTGGATTCCAATTTGGCATTTGCTTCACCAACCTCACTGCTGAATCATTGAATTCTTTGTGCTCATCCGCACGTAAAACATGAATGTCTTCAAGTGAACCGTCAGCCTTAACAGTAAACTCTACAAATACTTTCCCCTCTATGTTTTGCTGTGCAAGATTTTTGGGATATTCCATTTTTTTGTTGAAAAAGGCAATCATTGCATCCATACCTCCAACGTATTCTGCTTTTTGATCAACTTGTTCACCTATGCTAAGATTTAATTCATTCTTAACAGAAATAGGGTAATTTGTCATGCTTGTTGTTGTGATTAACATTCCTGCAAGCACAGGGATTAAAACTAAATGTTTCATATGTATTTTATTTTTATGTTTCATTTTTTGAATGCGCTTAAGAAGTACTGATGGAGCGTTGAACCCATTACTTATTGAGGGGATGGAGCAATTGAAACTCACTTCTAAAAGTGTTGTGGCATATTTTTCGAAGTCAACGGATTCATTAATTACATATTGATCTGCGAGGTATTCATGGTTCTCTTTGGCAGTCTTCAGCCATAAATGAGTAATCGGATTGAACCAGAATAAAGCTTTTACCAGGTTCAAATAGATTAAGTCAAAAGTGTGATGTTGTTTGCAATGTGCGTATTCATGCAATAGGATAATTTCCGCATGCTCTAAGTGAGCTTCTCCTATGTAAATCGACGAGAAAAATGAAAACGAACTCTCTCTGTTTTCAGCCAAGTAAACATCAACCCCTTTATAATTCGACATAAACTTTGCATCACGCAAATTAGATGCGTTTTTAAGCTGTCTCGTTAATACAATGATAAAACCTATTGTAATTGCTACATAGATTAATAAAGACCATGAGAATCGAGATGTGAACTCAGAAACAGAGCTGTTTGCTAAGACTTCAATAGCTGGTAACTCAAAAACATAGTTCTGCACTGTTGTTGATGCATATAACGAGGGTGTAAATGGAAGTGCAATGGCTATAATTGGTCCTAGAATCAAATAAATTCGATTGAAATTTAAATGACTCGATTTACGATTAATCAATTGATAGATTGCAAAGAATGCCACCAAATTCAACTGAATTAAGATAAACTGAAGTAAACTCATTTTTGTTTGATTTCGTTGATAATCTTCTCCAATTCAGAGGCGCTAATTTCTTTTTCTTTCACGAAATACGATAGCATATTTTGTGCAGATCCGCCAAAGTATTTTTCAATTAAACTGTTTGTCGATTGCTTCGTAAAGGCTTCTTTTGAAACTAAAGGGTGGTATTGATGTGTTCGTCCAAAAGGAGTAAAACCTACAACCTTTTTCTTTTCTAAAATCCGAACAATCGTTGATATCGTGTTGTATGCAGGCTTTGGGTCTGGAAATTCAGCAACTATGTCTTTGACAAAGGCAGATTTCAACTCCCATAAGATTTGCATTACTTGCTCTTCAGCTTTTGTTAATTCTATCATTTCAAATGTGTTTCTACAAATATAAAACTAAAAATTTAGTTATACAACTATGTTTTTAGTTAAATATGGTTGTACAAAAAAAAGACCGACATTATTTGCCGGTCTTCTTCGTGAATAGTTGATTAGATATTCTCCTTAGTTGATTTCAACTGAAGTTGTTCTAACCGTTTCATTAATTAACCAATAATCTTTGCCGCCGATTGTTTGAGGGTCATATTTTAATCCAACTACTTGCACGAATCCAGTTCCAGTTCCAATGCTTCCTAATTCTGAAGCTGGGAATGTGTATGAGTTTGATCCGGCTGCAACAATATGGTATGCACTTCCGTCAGGACCATATACACCAAAGTAGATTGAATCTGCATCTGTTACACCTGTTGAGCTTAACGTATAGTTTGATGTCGTAGAAACGTTACCTGAAGTGATGGCATCAACCGTCGAGAATCCCATTGTTGATCCTACAGTGAATGAAGGCCAAGTTCCGCCTGTACCGTTCCAAGTAACATCGTTAGTATAAGAAATTCCTGTTGGGTCGGATTGTGATGGTGTATATACGTATGAGTTATTTGATTGTATACCCAATTGTTTTGTGTTTACATCAACATCACCTGCTGCAATCATGGTTGCTCCTCCGTCTTCGGTAAATGTTGCTACCGCTGTTCCTATATATGAATCTATGTTTCCAATTGGAGTAGATGTTGTTGAAACAGACTGGATTGCAACTAATACACCGTTCACTCCCGAGAAACTTGGCGCATAGGCACCTGGAGTTGTTGCCCCAGCTGTTGGTGTAGCTGTCGTACAAGATCCATCGTCTACTGTTGCCCCAACTGTGTAATTAGAGGCTAGAGGGTCTGTACACCCTTCCTTTTTACATGATGTGAATGTTAATGTCATTGCCAAAAGCGTGGCGCTACCTAGGATAATTTTATTCGTTTTCATAAGATTAGATTTTGTTTTACAAATTTATGTCGACACAAGAGGTCTCACAATACGTAGTATGCCGTATATTCGTATTAGGTCATTTAAAACAAGCGGTTGATTCCTCAAAAAAAGATAATTCATGTAGATATGGATGCATTTTATGCGTCTGTCGAACAGATGGATAATCCTGAGTTACGTGGAAAGCCTATTGCTGTTGGTGGATCTAGAGAACGAGGTGTTGTTGCTGCTGCTAGTTATGAAGCTCGAAATTTTGGAGTGAAGTCCGCAATGTCTAGTATTGTTGCTGCACGACGTTGTCCCCAGTTAATTTTTGTAAAGCCGAGATTTGAACGGTACAAAGAAATCAGTGCGCAAATACGAAGTATATTTTTCGATTATACAGATTTGGTTGAGCCGCTTTCATTGGATGAGGCTTTTTTAGATGTCACCGAAAATAAAGTGAATAATCCTTCGGCAAGTTTAATCGCTGAGGAGATCAGACATCGGATCAAGATGGAGGTAGGGCTGAATGCTTCGGCGGGAATTTCCATCAATAAGTTCACTGCAAAAATTGCGTCTGATATTAATAAGCCAAATGGACAGAAAACCATCGGCCCCGATGAGGTGATTCAATTTTTGGAAAAATTACCCATTGATAAGTTTTTTGGTGTAGGTAAAGTTACTGCAGCGAAAATGCATTTGCACGGTATTTTTACGGGAAAACAATTGAAAGAACAATCGGTGGAGTACCTCACAACGCATTTTGGTAAATCAGGACAACATTTCTATAATATAGTTCGTGGCATTCAGTATAGCGAAGTGCAACCGGATCGTATTCGTAAATCCATTGCCGCAGAGCGTACTTTTTCAAAAGACCTGAGTACTGAACAATTCATGCTAGAACAGTTAGATAAAATTGGTGATGAACTTGAAAAGCGATTACTCAAAAGTAAAGTGAAAGGCAAGACGGTGACTGTGAAATTAAAGTATACGGATTTTACAACCCAAACACGGAGTAAAACCATTTCAGAATTCATTCAACTAAAAGAGGAGTTCTTTCCAATTGTCAAAGAGTTGATTTATCAAGAAAAACCAAAGCAAAGTGTGCGCTTATTGGGAATAACTTTAACCAAACTGGATAACGAAGAAGAGTCAAAGAGTGTTTCGGCTCAGCTGAAGTTAGAGTTTTAAATTTAATGTTCTGTTAAATTTGGTTTGTGTGAAGCATTTTAGATTATTTTCTTCGAATGAAATATATCGTTGCACTCATTGGTTTGATTTTTAACTCGTTACTTTTTTCTCAGGTGGAGCCATTTACCGTTAAGGTGGAGGAGGGAGGGAGGTTGCCCGAAGTTTTCGCGCTAGCAGAAAGTCATTTTATGTTTAATTCAGAATCCGAAGTAGATGATGCAAAGATTACATCCGGTGGCTCACAATGGTCTATTGAGAAATTTAGTGATGGTTTGTTTAAAGTGAAAAGCACGGTGTATGGGAGGACTCAATCTGTAGATTTAGATTCTGTTATCCGGTTTTCATTGATACTTGAAAATGGAGATACGATGCACATGGTTGCACCAATTCGAGTGTATGCAGATGTGAAAGTAGTGCCTTATGGAGTTGATATAGATGACAGTTCAACCGCGCTTCATTGTGCTGAAAGCGTTGGGTTCATGGCGCGTTGGGATTATCCTTCATACGTGAAACGACGCTGGCGAATCTGTGCTATATTTGATATGGTGGTGTTTAAAGGTGATGAGCAAATAAGCGGTTTTACGGGCTGGTATGATTCAGGAGATCGAACGAAACTTCAAAAGTTAAGACCTTTCGCTTCGCTGGGTGACCTCACGATTAAAGTCAGAAATATTAAAACCTTACACCGTTACTCGCAAAATGGGAAACAATTGACCGTGCATTTGTCTAAAGATTCTCCGAGAGAATGGACGATGAGTTGTGAGGAGCACAATTATGAGTGAACTTGGTTATAGCGACTTCTTTTTACGTAATCCTTTAAAATTAATAATGCGCGTCAACCTACTGTTCGTTGGATACGTCCTGTGTTTTGTCATGTTGTTGAAGATCAGTGCAACGACAAACAGGATGAGTGTTCCTGAAAGTACAGGGGTTAGGATGTATAGATAGCCAAGGTCTTGTATTTTATCTGTTCCGATTACAGCGATTAGTGCTGTTGCGCCCCCGGGAGGGTGAAGTGTTTTTGTTATTTGCATTGCGATAATCGATGTGGCCACAGCTAATGGAGCGGTGATCCAAATGATTTCGGGTAATACCTTGAATAGAGTTACTCCAATCAATGCCGAGATTACTTGTCCTCCAATAAAATTACGAGGTTGTGCTAGTGGACTTTGTATCGCACCAAATATAAGTACGCTTGATGCCCCAAAAGATCCAATCAAAAACACATTTTCTAATTCTGGCAAATACATCGATTGTATAAAAGCGATAATGCCAATCCCGAAAAAAGCACCAATAAAGGACCAAAATTGCTCTCTAAAATCAATCAGTGTTTCTTTGTAGATGATGTACCTCGAAATTCGTGCATTTCGTTTAATTTTTTGAGGTATTTTTTTGTGCTGATTCATCGATTTAGTTGCTTGATTTTGAAGGAGTGCACTCCTTATTTTGGTGGTTCAAAAACGAAAAATCAAAGCTAATAATTTTGAATTTTGTAAGGTAGTCCAGCTGAATTAAAAAATATTTATTTGTTAACTTTTTTACCTTGATAAGTTTTTATAGTGCTGTTTGTCAGAGCAATACGTTTTTTTCTTGTAAACTTTATGATTTTAATCATGGTTTAGATTGTAAATTTTTGCGACTTTTACATCAGGAATTATCACAATAAATCACCAACGATCATGAATACCCAAACGGTTATGATACCAAAAAAAATATACACGCGAGACGAGGTCTTGAAAGCAACAACATTATACTTCAATGGAGATGAGTTAGCTGCAAGTGTATGGATAAATAAATATGCGCTAAAAGACTCTTCAGATAATATCTATGAGAAAACTCCAGACGATATGCACCGTCGTATTTCATCGGAAATTGCTAGAGTGGAACTAAAGTATGCAAATCCACTAACGGAAACAGAGATTTTCGATGTGATTAAAAACTTTAAGTACGTGGTTCCTCAAGGAAGTCCAATGGCTGGAATTGGAAACCCTTATCAGATTGCGTCTTTATCAAATTGTTTTGTGATTGGAAACGATGGTGATTCAGATTCTTATGGTGGAATCATGAAAATTGACCAAGAACAAGTTCAATTGATGAAGCGTAGAGGTGGAGTAGGTCACGATTTATCGCACATACGTCCTAAAGGTTCTCCTGTCAAAAATTCTGCGTTGACTTCAACAGGAATTGTTCCGTTTATGGAGCGTTATTCCAACTCTACTAGAGAAGTTGCGCAAGATGGTAGAAGAGGAGCTTTGATGTTATCCGTTTCTATCAATCATCCAGACGCAGAAGATTTTATCGATGCTAAATTGGAGCAAGGAAAAGTGACCGGAGCAAATGTTTCGGTACGTATTGATGATGCGTTTATGAAAGCAGTAAAGTCTGGCAAGAATTATACGCAACAATATCCAACGTTTAGCGATAATCCATTATACACGAAGGAAATTGACGCTTCTTCAGTTTGGGGTAAGATTGTTCATAACGCTTGGAAGTCTGCTGAGCCTGGTATTTTATTCTGGGATACAATCATTAATGAATCTGTGCCAGATTGTTACGCAGACTTGGGATATAAAACGGTTTCTACTAATCCATGTGGTGAGATTCCACTTTGTGCATACGATTCTTGCCGCTTATTGGCTATGAACTTATATTCTTATGTCGAGAATCCATTTACTGATAAAGCGAAGTTCAACTTTGATTTATTTAAAAAACACATTGTTATCGCCCAGCGAATCATGGATGATATCATCGACTTGGAGCTTGAGAAAATTGATGGTATTCTAGCTAAAATAGATGCTGATCCTGAATTGGATGAGGTGAAAGCAACGGAGAAAAACCTGTGGTTGAATATTAGAAGAAAATCGTTTGAAGGAAGAAGAACAGGTATTGGTATAACTGCCGAGGGAGATATGTTAGCAGCATTGGGTATCCGCTATGGTAGTGAAGAAGGTAATGCGTTTTCTACTGAGGTTCATAAAGTGCTGGGTATCGAAACGTATCGCGCGTCTGTACATTTAGCTAAAGAAAGAGGGCCGTTCTCTATTTTTGATGCAGATCGCGAGAAAAATAATCCGTTTATCAACCGTTTGAAAGAGGCTGACAGTAAGCTGTATTACGAAATGCTAGAATATGGGCGTAGAAATATTGCATTGTTGACAATCGCTCCAACGGGAACGACAAGTTTAATGACGCAAACTTCATCGGGAATTGAACCTGTTTTTATGCCGGTGTATAAGCGTAGAAAAAAAGTGAATCCAAACGACAAAAATGTTCGCGTAGATTTTGTAGACGAACTTGGTGACTCTTGGGAGGAATACGTTGTTTTTCATCACCGTTTTAAAGAGTGGATGGAAGTAAATAATATCGATTCTAATGCGGATTTTACGCAAGAAGAACTTGATGAACTGGTAAAGAAATCTCCTTATCATAAGGCAACGTCAAATGATATTGACTGGGAAAGTAAAGTGAAAATGCAAGGGGCAATCCAGAAATGGGTCGACCATTCCATCAGTGTTACGATCAACTTGCCAAATGACGCTACAGAAGAATTGGTGGGCGATTTATATTTAAAAGCATGGGAAGTTGGATGTAAAGGAGTAACGGTTTATCGCGATGGTTCTCGTTCTGGTGTATTGATTTCTGCGGATGAAAATACCGAAGAAAAAACAACGGATAGCGCCTTCCCTAAAAAACGTCCGGAAGTTTTAGAAGCCGATGTGGTTCGTTTTCAAAATCAAAAAGAAAAATGGATTGCTTTTATTGGATTGGTTGATAATAGACCATATGAAATTTTCACAGGATTAACTGATGATGAAGATGGAATACTAATTCCACGTTGGGTGGATAAGGGTTTGATTATTAAAAGTCGAAACGATGATGGTTCTTCACGATACGATTTTCAATACAAGAATAAACGTGGGTATAAAACAACCATTGAAGGGCTTTCACACAAGTTTAATCCAGAATTCTGGAATTATGCAAAATTGATTTCTGGGACTTTACGCCATGGAATGCCAATTGATAAGACCATTGATTTAATTCAAAGTTTACAGTTGGATACAGAATCGATTAATACATGGAAGAATGGAGTGCAACGTGCACTTAAACGATATGTTGAGGACGGAACTGAGGCGAAAGGTCAAACGTGCGACAGTTGTAATTCAACACAGTTGATTTACCAAGAAGGTTGCTTGACGTGCAAAGGTTGTGGCGCTTCGAAGTGCGGATAATCTTTTTAATTGATATTGAAAACTCCAAATGCGCTGGTCGTGTTTGGAGTTTTTTATTTGCAATTAACGATTTGGCTCTCCTTCAGGGTCCGTTTCTTTACCGAACCATACGCAGGCAAAGCCCTTGTGAATTCCAACTCCGATGGCATTCCAGTTTGATGATCTCCAAAGTGCTCTATTTAAAATAACGTTGTTGTGGTGTATACTCTTTTTCCACATACTAAGTGCGTATTGTGGCGACATTACAAAATCATTGAATTCAGTTTGAGAGCTTCCTGCGGCTATTTCAAATCCATATCCTTGATAGGATGTCAATTCTTGGGGCTTTTTCCACATGCAATTGGATGCTCGGTGATCTGCCGTATAGCAACAACTTGTCCATGCTCCTTGATCGGACCAACTGTGTGCGTTACAGTTTTGTCCTAAGTCTGGTTTATTCTCAACCAAATCTTTGCAATGTGTTTGCGCTACTAGTGTCAATGAATTCGATAATGGAATCTGTTTCAAGCCGTTTGCTTTTCGATATTCTGTAATTAACTCGTAGAGTTTGTACTCCTCTGTTGTAACGGTTGTTTTCGTTACTTCATTTGATTTAATCGCCGGAGAAGTGGCAAAAAGTAGGATTGAAAATAAGAGCTTGATTCCGAACATAAATAGTTGTTTTATATAGAACTTATCTGAAGCATTTGGTTACGCTTCCTCCAATAATCTTCTGTGATAATTTACTTGACCTAAATGATAAGCTAAGTGTGTGGTAAGATGCACCAAGAAATACGAAGTGGTCATGTTTTGTTTGAAAACATCAATGGGATAATCCAATTCCAGTTGTTCTGAAGTAAGCTTTTCCAAGGTTTCACGTACCATAATTTTGG
>JBFHHS010000011.1:0-27487 GCA_041596895.1 Crocinitomicaceae bacterium
AAAATTTGACTGTCATCTTCTCCAAAAGACATGTCGAATAGGCTGATTTCAAACCCCTTGTCCCAATTGTCATTTGACATATAAAATGACGCCATTTGATCATTTGAGAAATTATAAGCGCTTAAAATCGCTCTATAAAAAGATTCGAAATTGTCTTGATCACTTATTAATATATCACGAAAGACTTCGTTTTTATCTTTTGAATCAAGTAAAACTCTGAATTTTAATCCTGCCATGTCACGTATAAATATGTACTAGAATAGTACGCTAAACTTTCTTAATTGTTTCAAGCCCCATTTCTGCACCGATTTTAATCATCAAATCAAATGCTTCTTTAGGGTCGTTTTGAATTTCTCCTTCGAGGATTGCTTCTTTAATTCTCGCTTTGATTTCACCAATTTCTTGACAAGGGTTTAAACCAAAAGTATCCATGATGATTTGTCCTGTCACGGGTGGTTGGAAATTTCTAATGCGATCTTTTTCTTCCACAAGTAACAATTTGTCTTTCACCAATTTGAAATTTTCCTTGTACTTTTTCACCTTCATTTCATTTTTAGAGGTGATGTCTGCGTTGCAAAGTGTCATTAAGTCATCAATATCATCTTCCGCCTCAGAAAGTAAACGTCGAATTGCAGAATCGG
Organism: Crocinitomicaceae bacterium; assembly: GCA_041596895.1. GTDB lineage: Bacteria > Bacteroidota > Bacteroidia > Flavobacteriales_D > Crocinitomicaceae > UBA4466. The sequence continues at coordinate 642 of JBFHHS010000011.1, forward strand.
TAACATGACCTTTAACTAGTGCTATTGGTCTTAGGTGTAAACGAACCAACTTTTGGACATATTTCATTTTTGCATCTAAAGGCAGCTTGAAACGCTTGAAGATTTTTGGAACCATACGTGCGCCCATATCTTCGTGTCCATGAAAGGTCCACCCAACTTTATTGTTGAACCTTTTGGTAGGTGGCTTCGCAATGTCATGCATGATAGCCGCCCATCTTAACCATAGGTTCTCTGTGTTCTCACTTATGTTATCAAGCACTTCTAATGTATGATGAAAATTGTCTTTATGTGATTTCCCCTTAATTGTTTCAACACCATAAAGCGCAACCATTTCAGGGAAAAACTGATGCAAAAGTTTCGTCGAGAAGAGTAAATTGAATCCGCGTGATGGAGTAGGGCTTAGGATTATTTTATTTAACTCATCCATAATTCGTTCCTTGGAGATGATATCTAAACGCTCGGCATTCTCACGAATGGACTCTAGGCTTTTCTTTTCAATCCTAAAATCTAACTGAGTTGCAAATCGCACAGCGCGCATCATCCTTAATGGATCGTCTGAATAGGTTCTACTCGGCTCTAAAGGGGTACGAATAATTTGATTTTCAAGATCTTCCACACCATTAAATGGGTCGATTAATTCTCCAAAATTCTCTTTGTGTAAACTTAAGGCCAGTGCATTGATAGTGAAATCCCGGCGATCTTGGTCGTCTTTTAAGGTTCCGTCTTCAACAATCGGTTTTCGCGAATCTTTGCGATAAGACTCTTTTCGAGCTCCGACAAATTCAACGTCTAAATCCTTATAAACGAATTGTGCTGTTCCAAAGTTTTCAAAAAGTGAGACCTTTTTTACGCGAAGTTTTTCTGCGCAAGCTTTAGCCAAATCCAATCCATTCCCTATAACTACAATATCAATGTCTTTTGAAGGACGATTTAAAATTAAGTCACGCACGTACCCACCAATTACATATGCTTCAAGATTTTGTTCTGTAACAATTTCTGAAGCAACCTTAAAAACGGGATGCGTTAAATGTTGACTTAAATTTTTTGACATTGCGGATGCAAAGATAAAGGAATCAACTGTAATTATGATGGATACATTAAATTAATGGTCAATATTATGGTAATTTTGTTTGAAAGGAACAATTTTTGCTTTCTTCAGTTAGGAGAAATGCTCCAAATCATCATCAAATGAAATACATTTTAATGTTCGCAACACTGGCTTCTTTAATTTCATGTAACTCGTATCGTCTGGTTGAGAATCACATCAATAAGCGTATGTATAGTGCTGAATTAGAGTTGAAAATGGAGGTGATTAATGGTGATACGATTGAATATTGGGATAATAATGCGGATAAACCAGTAGCACTGTTGATTCATGGATTCGGTGCATCAACTAAGTTTCAGTGGTATGAGCAGGTAAAAATGTTGAGTAAGAATTATCGCGTTGTAGCGCCGAACTTATTTCATTTTGGAAATAGTCGCCCTGGTACACCAAAATTTGAAATCAGTGATCAGGTCGAATTGGTAAATGCGCTAACCAATCATTTAGAAATAGATTCGCTTACCGTCTTCGGAGTTTCATATGGGGGGTTGGTAACCATGGAGTTTGCACAAAATTACAATAGTAAGGTTAAACGATTGGTAGTTTTTGATGCTCCAGTAAAGTATATGTTTGAGCAAGATATAGATACGATTTGTACAAGGTTTGAAGTGGAAAGCGTTGAGGATTTGTTTGTCCCAAAAGATGCGAAAGAATTGAAAAAGCTCTTGTATTTGGCATTGGGAAAAAAATCACCTGTACCAAACTTCATGTTGAAATCATTCTATGATAATGTGTATTCAGAAAATCATGAAAATAAACGTGTGTTAATGACAACACTTATTGCTGGCTTGGAGGAATATGCTCAGCATAATTATACGTTTGATACTCCAACATTGTTAATCTGGGGGAGCACAGATTTGGTTGTTCCTGTGGATCGGGCACCTTTGTTAAAACGTCACATTGGAGAAAATGCCGAGCTACAAGTGATTAAAAACGGAGCCCACATGCCAAATATGACCAAGACCAAAGAGTTCAATCGTATTGTGACTGAATTTCTAATGCGAAACGACTCGTTTACTTTCGAATGATTTCAATATCACCCCGTAATCCAATCTTTATTATTTGAGAAGGAGTGTTCATTTTTTCGTTGAGGCGTTCTTTAACAATATGATCAACCCCTTTTTTTATTTCAGCAGAGATTGAATCATAATTTTCAGGATTCTTTTCACCTGATAAATTTGCTGATGTACTAACGATGGGTTTTCTCAATCCACGAATCATTTTTATGCATGTTGGGTCTTTAGTGATTCGTATGCCAACAGAACCGTCTTCGGCTAAAATAGATGGGGCTAAACCTTTTGCGTTTGGATAAATAATAGTTAAAGGTTTAACTGCTAAATCCGCTAAGTCATAACAGACCTCTTGGAATTCTGGAATATATCGCTGCAGCATTGGGAAATCATCAACCAAAATGATAAAGCTTTTATGTTCCGGACGTTTTTTTAATTCCAAAATTTTCTGACAGGCCTCTTCATTGGTCGCATCACAGCCTAGTCCCCAAATTGTATCCGTTGGATATAAAATCGTACCTCCAGTTTTTAAAATTTCAACAACTTCTCTCATAATTAATCCAATAAATCAGGTCTGCGTGCTTTTGTACGTTCCAATGCTTTTTCTTCTCGCCATTTATCAATCTTTCCAAAATCACCCGAAAGCAATACTTCTGGAACCTTCATGCCATTGTATTCTGGAGGTCTAGTATAAACAGGTGGCGAAAGTAATCCATCTTGAAAACTGTCTGTTAATGCTGAGGTTTCATCATTCAAAACCCCTGGGATTAAACGCACAACGCTATCAACCAATACCGCAGCACCAAGTTCACCACCAGATAAAACATAAGAGCCAATTGAGATCTCTCTCGTAATATAATGTTCTCGAATTCGCTCATCAACACCTTTATAGTGACCACAAAGGATCATGATGTTTCCTTTTAAGCTTAAATCATTACAAATCGATTGTTCTAGTAATTCTCCATCTGGAGTCATGAAGATAATCTCATCATAAGTTCGTTCAGATTGAAGTTTTTCAATGATTGCTGCAATAGGTTCAATACTCATAACCATACCAGCACCACCACCATATTGATAATCGTCAACTTTGTTGTGCTTGTTAGTCGAGTAATCTCGGATATTGTGAATTTCTAATTCTAAATGTCCTTTAGTTTGCGCTCTTTTCATGATTGAATCTGAAAAAGGGCTGTGCAACAAATCTGGTAAAATGGTAAGTATATCAATACGCATGCTCAAAATTAAGTATTTTAGGCAAGGTTTATTCAATATTTTATGAAGCATATTATTACAATCTTTATCCTTTTCTTTTCAGGACTAATTTTTAGTCAGCTTGATGGGAATACAACGCCAAATTATAAAGAGCTGATTTCAATTTATACTTCACTCGCAAATGAGCATGATGAGATTGAGTTGTTTCAAATGGGAGATTCTGATTATGGCTTGCCAATTTATTTATGTGTGATAAACGGGGCAAAAGACTCGTTGTCAACCTTCAAAAAGGCACAGGAAAACACAACGATATTAATTAATAATGCGATTCATCCAGGAGAACCAGACGGTGTCAATGCGTGTTTGTTGTGGATTAATGAGTGGATTGCAGACGGTAAGAGTTTACGTGACATTCCTGTTGTCGGAATTATTCCTGCCTATAATGTTGGTGGCATGATGAATCGATCAGGGACAAGTAGAGCGAATCAAAATGGCCCAGAAGAATATGGGTTTAGAGGAAATGCACAAAACTTAGACTTGAATCGAGATTTTATCAAAATGGATTCTAAAAACATGTTCACATTTGCTAAGATTTATCATGCGCTTGATCCAGATGTGTTTCTAGACACACACGTTTCAAACGGAGCCGATTATCAATATACAATGACCTATATCGCATCGGTTCGAGAACGAATGTCTCCAGCTCTGGGAGATTTAATGCATGATGAAATGATTCCTTATTTGAAATTAAAGTCGAGTAAGGATGGGTTTGACTTGATTCCATATGTCGATTTGAAAGGAGAAACACCAGAATTTGGAATTCAAGTGTTTAATGATCTTCCCCGATATGCCATGGGATACGCTTCACTAATGAATGCAATCAGTTTTACTCTAGAAACACATATGTTAAAGCCTTTTCCTGAGCGTGTAAAAGCGACTAAAGTTTTTCTTGAAAATACAATAGAATGGACGACTTTAAAGCAAAAGGAAGTTGAGGATGCACGTATTTCAGCGAGAGAATGGGAGATGAATATGAAGTATTATCCATTCAGTTTTGAATTAACAGAAAAACAAGAATCAATTTTGTTCAAGGGGTACGAAGCGACCGTTCCTGAGAGTGAAATTACGGGGTTGAAACGCCTGAAATACAATCACGATAAACCATACGAAAAGGCAATTCCTCATTACAATGAGTATAAAGCCAAAGATTCTACTTTTATCTCCGATTTTTATATTATTGGAGGTCAATGTAATGATGTTATCCTAAGATTGGCAGCGAATAACATCCAGTTTACTAGATTGGAAAAGGATACATTAATACAGCTCGGCGAATGTAAAATTGTTGCGTTTGAAACTGGAAAACGTCCCTATGAGGGACATTATTTACATCATGATGTGAAAGAAGAGTTGAACCTTGTTGCTCTTCAATTCAAAAAGGGGGATGTTATAGTTCCAACAAAACAAAAGAACAAACGTTTTATAGTTTCTGTGCTTGAGCCCAGAACTCCAGATAGTTATTTTGCTTGGAATTTTTTTGATAGCTATTTACAACAAAAGGAATATTTTTCGCCTTACGTTTTTGAAGATAAGGCCATTGAAATTCTAAAGGATAAGCCTTGGCTAAAGGAAGAACTTGAACGAAGAAAGCAGAGTGACGAAGATTTTAGTAAGTCAACTTGGAATCAACTTTATTTCATTTATCAAAATAGCGATTATTACGAGCCATCTCACAACGTGATACCTATTCATTCAGGAATGTTCAATTCTGGTGAATAATTAGTTAAATGCGTTAAAAGATGTTTACGATACCAAGAATAGGTAGTAACATCTTTTGTTTCATCAGAATAAGGACTGTATATTCGCGCTACTAAAACGATTTAATATGAAGACTAGATTATTAATTGCACTGTTTGTTGCATTGAGTTCATTCTCATTTTCTCAGGATACAACTTGGGTACAAACATTTACTTTCGATTCTATCTCTACTCGAAGAGCGGATTTTACTTTTCCATCGGAACTAAATGATAAACGATTCGAGAAGGTTCTGATGTATTACAAGCTAAAATGTGATCCAGCAACGCCTTGGGATAGCTATGCTTGTGGTGAGTGGGATTATTTGGCATACACGCGTATTTTTGATCACACAGGCGTAATGGATTCGGTTCAAGTCGATTCAGTGCGTTACATGAATAATTTTAATAGTCCTGCGTCGTATTCTTATGACGATTGGGGATATACTTATGCCGACACTTATGTTGCTACAGAACAAATGAGGTCTGGCTTTACAACCATTTTAAATCCTTTAACACAGGCTCCCTCAGGGACATCTAATGCTCCATTTGATATGACCGACAAAGGAGGACGTTTTCAAATGTTGGTTACGGCATCTGAGTTAACTGCGGCAGGTGTTGTTGCTGGTGATCTACAATCATTATCTCTATTTGTTGCGGGAACAACTGGTAGCGGAGAGTTGTTATACCCTAGGATTTCTATTAAAGGAACTATGGATGCCACAATTACAGGGTTTCATTCAACTGGGTTTACTGAAGTTTATAACCTTTCTAGATCAACTATGGGAGGAGCACCTGAATTAGTAACAGGTGTGAATGAATTGGAGTTTTACCAACCTTATGGCTGGAATGGAATAGATAATTTAATCATCGAATTTAGTTTTGAACGCTCGATGCCAGCTACGAATTCTTTATTCTTTACTACCGAGACATCTGCACCTAATATGGCATTGAATTATGGTGCGAAGAATGGGGTTTTAAATTTTAACGGTTCCAATTATGCTTCATTAGAATTATCTGATGTGGATATGGGAGATGATATTACTATTGCTTTTTGGGCAAAAGGAAACGGTAATAATGGTGTTAATACCTCAATTTTAGAGGGAATTGATACTGCAAATAATCGAATGATCAATATTCATATGCCTTGGAGTAATAATAATCTTTACTGGGATTGCGGAGAAGGAACTAATGAGGATCGAATTTTTAGTTCAATGACAGCGGGAGAAATTGATAACGAATGGCATCACTGGGCCTTTGTTAAAAATCAAGGTACAGGAGAAATGCAAATCTTGAAAGATGGAGTGGTTTGGTTGAGTGGCTCTGGTTTAACGCGTTCTGTTGGAATGATGCACAGAATAATCCTTGGTGCAAATAAAAATACAACGAACAATTGGACGGGTAGTATCGATGAATTTCAAATTTATAATGCTGCCTTAGATCAAGCAACAATCGCAGCATGGTACAACAGTAAAATAGATAATACACACCCAAATTGGGCAGATTTGGAAGTTTATTACGATTTCGATAATGAAGAGTGGGCGCAAGATCTTTCGCAAAATGATTATTTAATGATGCCTTCAGAACAAGGCATGTTCAGCTTTGGTTCTTTGCCTGTAGCCGGTGTCGTTGAGGCAAATCGACCATTAATCGGGTTTGGTCAAGGTACCGTTGCAGGTGCAGTTACTGATGTTACTATTCCTTATTTGAAATTGAAAGAACCTGAAGTGGTTTTTGAATACGCACAAGTGGATAGACATTTTGCTATTGTAAATGCTTTTGTTGCTGTGCCAAGTGGAGATGAGGTTGTTTACGATGCTTCAAATGCTGTTGTTTCAACTACTCCTTTTATTGGAGCAAATACAATTTCTAATGAAGTCATCACTCATTATGAAGAGCCTTTCGAAATTATTAACAATGTTGAAATAGGTCGTTTTATTACACCTTATGGAATTCAATTCGATTTAGGGCCAAACGGATTTACATGGATTTATGATGTGACAGATTATCAAATGTATTTGAAAGATGTTGTTGATTTGGCAGCACACAATACGCAAGAATTAATCGACTTGAAGTTTGCATTTATTGAAGGTATTCCTCCACGTGATGTGCATGCACGTCAACCAATCTGGTCGGATTATAAGAGTTATACATATGCAAATTTGGATAATGATGTCAATCTTCAATCAACGAATATCGTGCTTTCTGATACGTCAGAAATGTTTAAAATTAAAACAAGATTCACTGGTCATGGTCATCATGGTTCTGTAAACTGTTGTGAGTGGGATTCGAAAGATCATATGATTTCAATTGATGGTGTTGAACGTTTCAACTGGGAAATTTGGGAAGAAACTGCTTGTGGTGACAATCCAAACATTTCGCAAGGTGGTACTTGGCCATATGCAAGAGAAGGTTGGTGTCCAGGTGATTTAGTGAAAGAATACGATCATGAGTTAACGCCGTACGTTTCTCCAGGGGCAACGGTTGCGTTTGATTATGATATCGAAGATGTTCCCGTAAATGACCAAGATCAAGGAAATGGAAACTATGTTGTTGCTATGGATTTGATTTCTTATTCTGCTCCGAATTTTCAACATGATGCTGCAATTATCGATGTTTTAAATCCGAATAACTGGGAATACTACAGCAAATGGAATCCAAGCTGTTCTAACCCTCGTGTAATTCTTCAGAATACAGGTGAGCAGGATTTAACTTCTTGTAGAATCAGAATCTGGATCAGCTACGGAGACTTTATCGATTATGAATGGACTGGGAACTTGAAGTTTTTAGAGAAAGAAGTTGTTGAAGTTCCAATTACTGATGATAGCTGGTGGGCTGATTATTCAGGTCAACAAACATTTAGAGCCCGTGTTATGAATGTACAAGGTGTTCCTGATATGGATGAATATCCAAACAATAACGAAGTGGCAACGAAATTTGAAGCGCCGGATTATATTTCTGGTCAGTTCTTGGTTTGGTTTACTACTAACAATAAAGCAAACGAAAACAACTGGAGACTTGAAGATGGAGACGGAAATATTATTTTCGAACGTAATACCTTGACGAATACTACTGATTATAAAGATACATTCGATTTGGCTCCAGGGTGTTATAGTATAACTCTGGTAGATACTGATAGTGACGGGATTGGTTTTTGGTATTCTGCCCAAGTCGAAGGTGAAACAAACGGAACCTTCAGAATTAAAAATGTGGGTGGTCCAATCATTAAAACTCTGGATCGCGATTTTGGTAACTATAGTAAATTTAACTTTTCTGTAGGTTATGCTTTAGGAATCAATGAAGTGGATATGACTCATAAGATTTCAGTTTTCCCTAATCCTAATAACGGAAACTTCCACGTAGAATTAAATGGAAGCATCGGAGATGAAGCACAATTAGAAGTGTATGACTTAATGGGAAGAAGAATCATTGCTCAAGCCATGGATACAAAACCTAATTTTGCTACATCGATGGTTGAATTACCAAATACACCTGCAGGACATTACATCATCAAGATTGTAACGAATGAGCGTGTTTATACGGAGGAGTTTGTGAAACAATAATGAATTCAATTCATTTAAAAAAAAAGGGCGGTCATTGATCGCCCTTTTTTTATCTAAAATGGTTTTTTAATCGAAGTATTGGCGCTTCAATGTATGTGTAGCTGAGTCGACTAATTGCGATCGTGGTATAACCTGATATGAGAAGAAATGCTATGAAGCCAATGATAGAACCCTGAAAATCGTATTGAATAATAACCCTCTGAACAAAGTAAATGACAATACAATGATACATGTACAATCCATAACTGATTTCACCTAGCTTAAAGAAACCTCTTATTCGATCCGCTTTATAAAAAGAGTTTCTACAATAAATTTGCTCAAAAATTACAAAGGCAAAGAACAATCCGATAAATATACGTTCTAAACTAACAAGGTAACCAGGAAATAATTTTGTGGAAGCCAATAATAGAGCTCCACCAGTAAGGTAAACTACAATAATTTTTATTCGAGATAGCGATTTCAATTTGTCTAAATAGGACGTTTGAGAAGTGACAACACTTAGTAATCCTCCAATAGCTAAATCACTTATCACAGAGAGGGTGTGGAAGTATATTGTACGTTCTTCACCTGCGTGGGTAAAACGAAAAATTACACTGATTATAATAAGTAACAGGAAATAATAATGGTAGTGTTTTCCTTTTCGAAAGGCAGGAATCAAAGCAATGAGAGCCACCCATGCCATGTAAAATTGTTCTTCAATACTGACTGACCAAGTAATAGTCAAAAAACTAATAGAATCTCTCCATCCTGTCCATAATTCCTCAAAATTTGAGATGAACAGCGCGTAGTGAAGCAATGAATTTTGGGTCTCAAAACCGTTTGGTAGCATCGGGAATAGAATAAATCCAAAGAACACAATAATGAAATATAATGGCCAAATACGGAGCAGTCTCCGCATGAAGAACCCAAATGCGTTGATGTGACCTTTACGCTTGGCTTCGTTGAGTAAAAGGGATGTGATAAGAAATCCACTGAGGACAAAAAAGAGACCGACGCCATGATGTCCTTTGTTCATGATTTTAAAAATCCCTTTGAATAAAGATGATTGAAAAAAATCGCCCCACATCTCTCTGCCTAATGTAAATCCATGAAATAGAAACACAGAAAGTGCTCCAATAAACCGAAGTCCATTCAGGTTCTCATAGAAAGGAATTGATAATTTCTCCGTTTTATTGTTTTCCAAAGCGATGAATCATTAATTTTACCGACAAATTAAGGCAAAATACAGATACTATGACGTATGATATCGCAATTATTGGAGGAGGAATTGTTGGAGCAGCAACCTTTTATAAGCTTCAAAAGAAGTATCCAGGACAAAAAATCGTTTTGATTGAAAAGGAAGATAAACTTGCAGATCATCAAACGGGACATAACTCTGGTGTGATTCATTCTGGGTTGTATTACAAGCCGGGTTCACTTAAAGCGCGTAACTGTATTCAAGGTCGTCACGAATTAGTTGCCTTTGCAAAAGAACATGGTATTGCACATGATGTATGTGGTAAAATTGTTGTGGCAACAGAAGAAAGCGAATTGCCTAATATGGAAAAGATCTATAAAACAGGTCTTGAAAATGAAATTGAAGGTCTTAAGAAGTTAACTGGTGAGGAACTTAAAGAGTACGAACCTCACGTTGAAGGGATAGCAGGTTTACTTGTTCCATGTACTGGTATTATCGATTTTAGAGGTGCAACAGAGAAAATGGTTGAACTTGCATTGAATATTCAACCTGAAAGTAAAATGTATTTAGGTCATGAGGTTCAAGAAATTTTGAAAAACGGTGAGACTTCAACAGTGGTAACAAGTAAAGGGAATTTTGAAGCTAAATACTTGGTGTTCTGTGCGGGACTTCAGGCGGATCGTTTGGCCAAAAAGGATGGTGTCGATTTGAAAGAGAAGGTAGTTGGTTTTAGAGGAGATTATTATGAGTTGACTGAACAAGGGATGCATAAAGTGAAAAATTTGATTTATCCTGTTCCGAATCCTGACTTCCCATTCCTTGGTGTTCATTTTACTCGAATGACCAACGGTGAGATTGAATGTGGACCAAATGCCGTATTTACGTTTAAACGTGAAGGTTATGGCAAAACAGACTTTTCATTGAGAGATACTTGGGATGCATTGACATATGGAGGGACATGGAAATTGTTCTTCAAAAACATGAAGTTTGGAATCAATGAATATCGTAGGGCTTTCTCTAAAAAATTGTTCTTGAAAACATTGCAACGTATGATTCCTTCCTTAACGATGGATGATTTAAAACCGGGTAGAGCAGGAGTTCGAGCGCTTTTATTAAGACAAGATGGTGATACACGCGATGACTTCCGAATTGAGTACCATGGTAATGCAATTCATGTGCTAAATGCACCTTCTCCTGCAGCAACAGCTTCTTTAGCTATTGGTGGTTACATTGCAGATGAAGCAGAAAAGCACTTCGGTTTAAAATAGTCTAAACGCGACCTTTCTCGGATAATAGAATCGCAATGGACCTCGTTGACGGGAATTGAGAAAATACTATAATCATGGCTACTGTAATTGGTACGCTCAAGAACATACCTACAATTCCCCAAATTGACCCCCAAATTGCCAAAGAAAGTATAGCAACGAGTGGACTGATGTTGAGTGTGTTGCCCATAAGACGTGGTTCGACGAAACTTCCAATTAACATTGCAACAGTGCCAACTCCGAATAAGATGATTAAAAACGGTACAAATTCTCCAAATTGAATCAATGAGAATAAAGCGGGTAACAGTGTACCAATGATTGGTCCAACGGATGGGATAAAGTTCAGCATAAAGATTAAAAATGCCCAAAATAAAGGTGATTCAATCCCAACAGCCAATAAAATAAAGTAACTGAGCGTAGTGCTTATTAAACTTATGAGCGATTTTAAACTGATATAACTCGACATTGATTTATCTACTTTTTTCAAAGTTGATTGAACATTGTTGAATTGTGTTTCATTTGTGAAAATAAGTTTGATCTTATGTTCAATTAACGATTCTTCAATAAACATGAATGTTACGTAAAAAATAATCATCACCATGTTACTCAATAACTCTGAAATTGAATTGAAAAATTGTTCAAGATGACTGGTAAAATCGAAGTTTTCTATAAAGTGATTCAACTCACTACTTAAGTCAATTTTAAATAATTCATTGATTCTTACTGAAATTAATTCAATGTTCGTTGCGTAAAGCGCGTAGGATTCTCCTAAATTCTGAATGCTTGTAGACAGTACTTGCCCTGCCGTAAATAGTCCGGTGAAGATGACAAAAGATGCTAATATCGTTTTAATCCATGAAGGGACATATTTTTGAATGATATGATTCTTATCCAATAAATTACGCGTCTTCTTAACCACAAACCAAATCAGTATAGCGATAATGAAAGGTAGAATTATTGTTTGACCGTAGATTAAGGCAAACAAAATGATGGTTGTTGCTATAAGCCAAGATGCTACACTATTTAATTTCATAGTTTAAAAATAATTAAATTAATCGGCGCTTTGCTAATAGTTCCTCATCAGCGTTGAATCAACGCTGATTTTATAAATATTCGTATCCTGCTTAATGTATTCTGGAAGTTCCCCCAATTCAAAAACTGCAACTTTCTTTTGCTTCGATTTAACAAGCTCAATGTCCTGTTGTGTTGGAATCTTCAAGTATGCCAAATGATTTGTATAAAACATTATTGGAATATGGGCAAATGGCGATGTGTTACAATTGAATATGACATATTCTGCATCGTTTAATTCATCGTTTAACGTAAGAATGAATTTCTTTTCTGCTGTTTTAGTCGTCCAATACTGCTTGTCTACAGGTTCTAAATTGGTATGATTGCTTTCAATACGATTGAGGTTCAGCGCAGAGTAGGATAAAAATAAAGTGAGAACAGGAAGCGCTATTGCGTAAATCAGTGGTTGATTAAAAGTTTGAGCAATTTTATCTACAACCAAATGGATTAACATCGCTAAACCTAAATATATGAACGGCATAACGATAATTGTAAATGCAATCATTTTCGTTGCGGCAAGACTGAAAAATAGGTATACAAAAACTACAGAAATCCCAATGAATAAGCGTTGATGAAAATCTTGACATTTATAGATAAGAAGAATTAGTCCGAATAAGATTAAAAAAGGAATAGCGTCTCCTGCACCATACAAAATTGAAATCCCTTCAGTAAAATGAAAACTAAAAGCCCCTGTATGTCCTTCAATTGCTTCAAAAAAATGTTTGCCATTAAAAGTAAGTTCATGCATTGCTTCTTCAGGAAATGCCATGTGAATGTAGATTTGCCAAGGCAAGAACACAAGTAAACTTATACTTCCGGCTTGAATCATTGGGAGAATGTTTTTCTTTTGAAAGAAATTCAATCGTTCGCTAATTAAATTGGTTATGGTCCAAACTACATAAACTATCAATCCCATTAACCATTTGACGAGTACCGCACCACCAGCAAATAGTCCAAGAGCGATTAAATATTTAAATTGATGGGTTCTTTGATATTCAAACCAAGCCCAAAAACTCCCTGTTACATAGAACAAAAATGAAATGTCGTTGTGGTCTGTTGCGAATTCTCCCGCGATTAATTCTAGCGGGAAATATGAAACCGTTATTAATAAAGCAGCAATAAATCCAACGTCCTTGTTGGCAATTATTTTACCTATACGATAAACAAAAAATGGAAGTATAGCATGAAGAATTATACTTGGAATGCGTATCGCAAATACTGTGGGACCAAAGAGTTTTATGCTGAGGGCCATTTGCCACAAAAATAACGGTTGCTTATGTAACCAAATGTAATTGTTCGTCCAGTTTGTGTGATCATATGCTAATAATTCTTCCGGAAATAACCTGGGGGTAAATGGTGAGGAAGTCATATTTTTCGCTACTAAAGCATGGAATTGTTCGTCCCATATTTCTAAGAAAGAATTTAGGTTCGCCGCGAAAAAACCCATGCCAAGCGCTCCTAAAATTAGTAGAGTCAATGCCACGTTTCCATACCTTCTAAATGTCAATACCGCGGCAAATAACAAACTAGCGCTAATAATGAGCGGGTTCATTTGATCTACGGTAAAGTGTGTGTCGAGCATAGATTTTACAAATTCAATCTAAATTAGCGTTTATTTTCATTCCGTTATAGGACTAAAAGTATTAAAATTGCTACATGAATTTGAGAATGACATCCTTCGTTAAGTTTTTTGTCCTGTTTGGATTAATGATTTCACTTTTTTCTTGTGGAGATGAGTTTTCTGAAATTGGAAATGAACTGATAATTCAATCTGATTTTGAAAAGGTAGATGGTGAGTTTTTCGTTGCCGGAAACTCTGAATTGAAAGGTTCTGCAAGTCAATCTAAAACCCATGCTAGAAGTGGGAAATATTCAGCAGAGCTAAATCACTCAAATGAATTTGGTTTTTCTTATACGTTCGAAGATGTGAAAAAAGGCGACGTAATTGTTTTTTCTGCTTGGAGAATGTCTACTGATAATATAGGAAGTTTGGTCATTAAGGATCAATCGAAAGAAGGTCAGTATGTTTCAACTGGACGTGTGCAATACCTCGAGAATGATTGGGGCTTTGTTGAGGCTTATTTTCTTGCTGAAAAGGATTGTGAAACAGTACAGTTATACGGGCATAATCCAAATGAAAAGTCTGCTTATTTTGATGATGTAACAATCAAGTACTATTCAAATAATACGGTTCCTGATGATTCTTTCGAAGCGCTGGAGTTAAAGATGGATGAAGATGTTTTTAATCAAATTTCTCAATTTAGAGATGAGGCCTTAAGTCAAGGGATGATCCAAAAAGGGCAAAAGGAATATGTCAATGCATCAATTTTGATGGATGGCGAAGAAATCCCCGTTGAATTGAGGTTGAAAGGGGATTGGACGGATCACTTAGAAACTGATAAATGGTCGTTTAGAATCAAAGTTAAAGGAGACCATGCGTACAAAGGATTAAAATCATTTTCAATTCAAAATCCATCTACACGCTCATTTATGAACGAATGGTTTGCTCATAAGTTGTTTGAAAAAGAAGAGGTCTTGACAACACGATATATGTTCGTTCCAGTTATTGTAAATGGTGTGAAAAAAGGCGTGTACGCACTTGAAGAGCATTTTGATAAACAATTGCTTGAGTCCAGAAATAGGAGAGAGGCACCAATTGTGAAATTTGATGAAAGTGGAATCTGGGAACATCATAAATATGATATTGATGACAGCGTAAATTATGCGGTTCCCATTTTGTTTTCTGCAGATATTTCAGTGTTTAAAAATAATAGAACTTATAAATCGCCTGTTCTTAAAAACCTGTTTAGAATTGCACAAAGTCAAATGGATCGATACCGTTCACATGACCCAGAATTAAACGAATATATGGATTTGGAATCCTATGCGAAATTCATTGCATTGAGCGATGTACTTAATGGGAAACATGGATTGATTTGGCACAACCAAAGGTTTTATATTAATCCTTTAACGAACAAATTAGAGCCAATTGCCTACGATTGTTTTACAGAGCGAGAGTTGATGGAATACGACGTGCTAATTGAAGGATTGGGTAGAAGTAAACGAAAGCGCTATAATTTGGTTCAAGCGGCTTTATCAAATCCTGAACTGGAAAATCTTTACACTAAGTACTTGAAGAAATTTAGTGAAAAACAATACTTAAATTCTGTTTTTGATGAGTTGCATGGCGAAATTGAAAACCTAGAAAACATGCTCCAGTTTGAAGATCCTTCAGTTGAATTAAATAGAGGTTTTTTTGAGCGGAATTGTGTGGCTATTCAAAAACAATTAATTGAGTATGAAAAGTTTCAAGAGAACCCCACGTATGAAATTGAAAATAATGTCAACTATGCGGTACTGGACGATAACTTTCTTTATACTGAGATTGCATTGAAAGCATATACAATAAGCAAAGGGGATGAAGAAATGCAAGTAAGGTTGCGTAAT
Organism: Crocinitomicaceae bacterium; assembly: GCA_041596895.1. GTDB lineage: Bacteria > Bacteroidota > Bacteroidia > Flavobacteriales_D > Crocinitomicaceae > UBA4466. Next base: position 16,276 of record JBFHHS010000011.1, read on the forward strand.
TATCATCGAAATAAAATCACTGTAATTGGTTTTGGCGTAAAAGGGATTAAAGACTCCATTATTAAATGCCCTAGTGTGAACTTGAATCGTTATTCAGATCATTTTTCTGAAGCGAAAATGAAGTTCAATCAAAAAATTAAAAGAGTGTTTTATACAGCAGAAAATTGTGGTGATCGCATTTTTAGTGTTAAAGTAAATAAGTGGGATGCACCTGGAGATATTCGTTTTGTCCAAGAGCAAATCCCAGAGATTATATCAAAAAGTCAACGTGGAGAGTTTGTGTTAAGTTCTGGGCGTTATGTATTGAATGATGATTTAATTATTCCCGCAGGAACGAGGTTTATTATTGAGAAAGGGGTGGAATTGGATGTGAAGAACGGTGCGGCAATCATTTCGCGTTCTCCCGTAAGTTTCAATGGAACAAAAACTGAAAGAATACATCTTTATTCATCTGATTCATCGGCAAATGGCGTCACAATAATAGCTCCTAACACAAAGTCTCAAATGACGTTTACTCGTTTTGAAGGTTTTAAATCACTGACTAAAGATTTTTGGTCGTTGACCGGAGCTGTAGCTATCTATAAATCAAGTGTTACATTGGATCATTGTAGCTTTGAAAAGAATCATTGCGAGGATGGATTGAACTTAATTCAATGTGATTTTCGAATGACAAATTGTTCGGTAAGTGAAACTACTTCGGATGGTTTCGATGCTGATTTTTGTACTGGAGTTGTAAATGGATGTACTTTTAGCAATACCGGGAATGATTGTATTGACTTCTCGGGAAGTCAGATCGAAATTGAAGCCTGTAACATCGTTAATGCTGGAGATAAAGGAATTTCTGGAGGCGAGAATTCCAACTTGACAGTGAAGAATTGTAACGTGAATGGAGCTTACATCGCAATAGCATCTAAAGACTTATCCGAAGTGACGGTGTCTAACTTATCCATAGAAAAAAGTCAATATGGTTTTGCTGCTTATCGTAAAAAACCTGAATATGGTCCAGCAAAAGTTATCGTAGAGTCTGTGAAAAAGAACAATGCCCAAGAGTTACATCTACTTGAAAAGAATTCTGAATTACTTTATTTGGGTAAGTCTTACGTGGGAGATAAAATGTTTAATATCGATTCCATGTATATGATGTACTCAAAATAATTAGTCGAAAAATTCGTATTCGAGTTTGAGCTTTCCGGATTGATTTTCTGTACTTCCTAGTGTGATGAAGGCACCGTCTGAATACCAATCATTTTGGTAGTAATAATCAATATCTCCACCTTTTAATTTTATCGAATGAATTGGTGTGGAATCTGTACTCGAGAGTAAAAGGTCGATGTTTTGGGTCGAAGTTCCTGTGAAATGCAATCGGATAGAATGTATCGGGTTTTGATCTTTTCCTTTCGAAATTTCGATTGTTTGTGACCGATTTAATTCAAAATCTATCTCTTGTGCGACTCTTTTTATATAAGTTGGATAAATAAATTCAGAATAAGAAAAGTAAACCGAAATAGCGAGTAATCCTATGGTTATCAGTGTGATGATGTTTTTTCTGGAAGTCATGGGTTTGAACTTTTTTTAATTTTTATTCTGAAAAACTTGTTTTATCGAAAACAAATTTAAAACATTTGTACCATCATTATGCCACGACGGTGGATCTATGATTTATAAAGAAGAGGTTAGAGACAGGCTCGTTGACCCTCTGGCAACCAACTTTAAGTCGATGCGAAAGTAGCGATTGGAAAACCGGTGCCAATTCCTGATTCCGAATGGTCGGAAGAATATAAATGTAAAGGTTATGAAAAACGTAGTATTAAAATTTTCAGGTAAACAAAGTTCAAGGTCAAAATCTGATCTTCAAATTCAATGTCTTAATTTGTTGCATCACTGTATGTGCTGCTGTCCTTGTTAGAAATTTTTAAAAATTTCTAAGGTATTCCTCTCGCGATTTCTCATCGCTTAGTAGCTCATATTATTTCAAATTATCATGCATTCAATTAAAATTAATGCGCCGTTTCAATTAGAAAATGGCGAAAATATCACAGATTTAGTCATTGGTTATCATACTTATGGAAGACTAAATGCAAAGAAAAACAACGTCGTTTGGGTTTGTCACGCTTTAACTGCAAACAGTGATGTATTCGATTGGTGGTCTGGTTTATTTGGTACAAACAAGTATTTTGACCCTGATAAATATTTTATTATTTGTCCAAATGCATTAGGTTCTTGCTATGGTACAACCGGACCATTAACACCGCGTAAATCACAACGTCCAAGGTTGAATCATTTTCCGTTTGTAACAATTAAAGATTTGGCGAATGTACACGAATTGCTTCGGAAAACGTTGGGGATCAATTCGATAAATACGCTCATAGGAGCATCAATGGGGGGACAACAAGCGTTGGAATGGAGTATCAATCAACCGCTTGTTTTTCAGAACCTCATTCTATTGGCAACAAACGCGCTTCATTCTCCTTATGGCATTGCTTTTAACGAAAGCCAACGTCTGGCAATTAAAGCGGATCCAACTTTTGGTAATGGAAATATTCATGGAGGAAGAAATGGGTTGATTGCGGCTAGAAGTATCGCTCTATTAAGTTATAGATCGTATAGTGGCTATTACAACACTCAATCCGAAAGCGAGAACGATAAATGTGATCAGTTTAAATCAAGCTCTTATCAAAGATATCAAGGAGAGAAACTTGCAAAGCGTTTTAATGCTTACTCTTATTACACTTTGTCTAAGGCAATGGACAGTCATAATGTTGGAAGGAATAAATCTTCTGTTAATCATGCATTGAGTTTGATAAAGGCAAAAACACTCGTAATTGGAATTTCAACTGATTTGTTGTTCCCGATCAGTGAGCAACGTTTTTTAGCTAGGAATATACATAATTGTCAGTTTTATGAAATGCACTCTGAATATGGACATGACGGATTTCTGATTGAAACCGACACGTTAGAAAAATTGATTGATGATTTTCTCTTCAACGATTTTAAAAGAAATAAACCAACGGTGTTTAAGAACACAGTTAAAAAAAGTGAATTAATGAATTTGGTTGAGAAATAAGATGCAACCACAAAATAAAATAAGATGAGTAAAGAATTGAAAATAGGATTGATTGGGTTTGGATGTGTAGGATCTGGATTATACGAAGTGTTGAATAAATCAAAGCTTATTGATGCAACAATAAAGAAGATTGTAGTTAAAGATCAATATAAGAAAAGAAGTTTGAGTAAAAGTAGTTTTTCCTATAATGTCGACGATGTATTATTGGATGATGAAATCAATATTGTGGTTGAGTTAATTAATGATAGCGATGCAGCATTGCATATCGTAAAACAAGCACTTTCTAAAGGAAAAGATGTGGTTTCAGCAAATAAAAAATTGATTGCAGAACATTTGGATGAGTTAATCGCATTGGCTCAAGCGAATGATGCATCGTTTTTATATGAAGGTGCGGTGGCCGGGTCAATTCCAATTATTCGAAATCTTGAGGAGTATTATAATAATGACTCGTTAACTTCAATTGAAGGTATTGTAAATGGAACAACGAACTATATTCTTACCAAATCAAATGATGGTATTGATTATAATACAGCTTTAGCGGATGCTCAAGAATTGGGTTTTGCAGAATTAGATCCAACCTTGGATGTGGATGGTTTTGATTCAAAGTATAAACTGGTTTTATTGCTGAAACATGCATTTGGTATCACTGTTTCTCCAGAAAAAGTTCAAAATATCGGTATTAGAAATGTGTCGAAATACGAAGTGGCTTATGCAAATGAGAAAGGTTATCGTATTAAACTGTTTTCTCGTGCAGAAAAGATTGAAAACAAGATTGTTGGATTTGTTGCGCCTCATTTTGTAGCGTCAAATCATTTCGCTTATGGGGTTAACAATGAGTTTAATGCGGTAGTTGTTGAAGCGTTGTTTTCGGATAAACAACTGTTTATTGGTAAAGGTGCTGGTAGTTACCCTACAGCAAGCGCTGTGCTTTCAGATATTTCAGCCATTAAGTTCGATTATAAATATGAATACCGAAAATCCACGGAAGAGAATAATGCAACGTTCACAAATGACTTTTTCTTAAAAATTTATTTGGGGTCACCATTTGTGGAGGCAATTAATGAAATTCCTTTTTATCGGGTAGATGAATTGTTTCAAAGTGATGATTATGCATATCAAACGGGTTGGGTTAAATTCAGTGATTTGGCAGCGCACAATTTGAATCATCGCAAAGAGCTATCTTTGATTGTTCTGCCTGAGGCTTTTAAAGTAGCAGAGAGCTTTTTAAATAAGAATGTTGAACGTCGCAGAATTGCGCTTGAAGTATAGTTTATGGAAAATGTATTACCGTGGTATATTGGAGGACCACTCCTGGGGTTAATTGTTCCCTTGGTTTTAATTTTAAGAGAAAAACAATTGGGAATTTCATCTTCGTTGAAGTATGTAGGAAGTTTATTCGCTTTCAAGGTTCCTTTTTTTAATTATGATCGCAAGAAGGACTTGTGGCAGATTCAATTTGCCCTTGGAATCATTATTTCTGCTGTATTGTTTAATCAGCTTGGGTTGATAAGTCCACCCGAAATTGAAAGTAGCAAAGATTATGTTGAACAAATGAGCCACATTTATGAACTGGATAATTGGTTGCTCTTTTTAATCGGTGGATTGTTGGTTGGTTTTGGCGCACGCTATGCTAATGGTTGTACTGCAGGTCATTGTATTATGGGAAATGCACAACTTTCATTGAGTTCGTTGATTACAACAATTTGCTTCTTTATCGGAGGATTAGTCGCTGTGCATATTGTTTTACCATTAATTGAGATACTATGAAAGGGATCATTACAGGGGTTTTAGGTTTTGTTTTTGGTGCAATTTTAACGGCATCTCAAGCATTCGAATGGGGGAGGATTCAACAAATGTTCCATTTTGAATCGTTTCATATGTTTGGATTAATCTTGTCTGCAATCGCGACTGCCGCGTTGTCTTTAGTCATCATAAAGAAATGGAAGATAAAATCAATTTACGGAAATGATATTATCATTCACCCTAAACCAATTCGAAAATTTGGGAACATCATTGGTGGACTTTCTTATGGAATGGGTTGGGGATTGACTGGTGCGTGTGCAGGTCCTGTTTTCATCTTAATTGGTGTGCATTGGAGTATTGGTTTGATTGTTTTTGTCGGGGCTGTTTTAGGAACGGTTCTATATGGAGTGCTAAGTGAAAAATTACCGAAATAATGAGTTTAGAGTTGAAACGTGTAGAGAAACCTTTTTCTTTCGCATTAAAGGATAGTAAAGGAAATATTTGTATGCTCGATGCAAGCGAAGCTATTGGCGGCAATGGTATGGGGTTCAGACCGATGGAACTTCTTGCTGGTTCTTTAGCAGGATGCGCTTCAATTGATATTGTTAGCATTCTAAATAAACAACGAATTGAACCTGATTTGTTTGAAATCGAAATCAATTATGTTCGAAAGGAGGAAATTCCTTCCGCTTTCCATTCTATTGAATTGGTACTAAAGATTGACGAGAAAATCGGCCGAGAAAAATTGAAGAAAAACATTGAATTGGTATTGGAAAAACATTGCTCAGTTGTTGCTTCATTGGATAAAGATATTTTAATTACCTATAAAATTATTGGAAGAAATGACTAGACTGAGTACAAAAGCCATTCGAATTCAATCTGAAAGGACAGTTAATAACGAGCATTCTGTTCCTTTGTATTTGACAAGTAGTTATGTTTTCGATGATGCTGAGGATATGCGTTCGCAATTCTCCGAAGAAAAGGAAGGACATATTTATTCGCGCTACGCAAATCCTAATGTGGATGAATTTATTCACAAAATGGCCGTATTGGAAGGTGCAGAAAATGGCTGGGCTACTGCCACGGGAATGGCCGCTGTGTTTACGTTTTTTGGAGCGTTACTTGCTTCTGGTGATCATATTGTTTCTTGTCGCTCAGTTTTCGGTTCTACACATAAACTGTTTACCGAGATTCTCCCAAAATGGGGAATTGATTATACTTATGTAGACTACAATGATTATGCAGGTTTTGAAAATGAAATTACGGGTCAGACGAAAGTTGTTTATATTGAAACACCAAGTAATCCTGCATTAGATATTATTGATATTAAACGCTTGTCTGAAATTTGTAAAAGAAAGCAAGTGCTTCTCGTTGTAGATAATTGTTTTGCCACTCCGTTGCTCCAAAGGCCTATAGAATTGGGAGCGGATGTTACCATTCACTCTGCAACGAAATACATTGATGGACAAGGTAGAACATTGGGGGGAGTGATCCTCGGGTCAAACGTGGTTATTGCTCAGATAAAAGCGTTTGCGCGACATTCTGGTCCGGCGCTCAGTCCGTTCAATGCATGGGTCTTGTCAAAATCATTAGAAACTTTAGATGTAAGGTTAGAGCGTCATTGTAATAGTGCGCTCGAAATTGCGAAACGTTTAGAGGGGCATCCAGAGGTGAAATTTGTTAAATATCCATTTTTACCTTCTCATCAGCAGTACAATATTGCAAAGTCTCAAATGTCCGCGGGGGGTGGAATTGTCACTTTTGAAGTCAAAGGAGGGTTGAAAAAAGGAAGAGAATTCTTAAATAATCTTAAAATGTTCTCTTTAACCGCAAACCTAGGTGATGTAAGGAGTATCGCAACACATCCTGCTTCTACAACGCATTCGAAATTAACGCAAGAGCAGCGCCAAGAAGTCGGTATTTCTGATGGTTTAGTAAGGTTATCTATCGGTTTAGAGCATGTTGAAGATATTTGGGAGGATGTTAATCGTGGATTATTGTCGTAACGATTAATTTCTTTTCCTAATATAAAGGCTATCTTTGTCTAAAATTATTTTTAGATGAGTGAAGAATTAAAAGCAGTAAGTTACTGTGTAGGAATGAGTTTAGGTGGAAGTTTATTACAACAAAACCTTCAAGGATTGTCAACGGAAGTATTGGCGGAAGCTATTCAAGATACGTTTGATGGTAAAGAATTAAAATATACTCCAGAGGAAGCGAATCAAGTGATTCAGCAATTTCTTGCAAAAGAAAGTGAAGCGAAATTTGGTGGAAATAAAACAGCAGGGGAAGCATTCTTAGCTGAAAATGCGAAAAGAGAAGGTGTTCAAGTGACTGCTTCTGGATTACAATATGAAGTGATCGAAAAAGGTGCTGGTGATATGCCAACTGCAACAAGTAATGTTACTGTGCATTACCATGGAACTTTAGCTGATGGAACAGTTTTCGATAGTTCTGTTGAAAGAGGTCAACCTGCTAGCTTTGGTGTAAATCAAGTTATTCCTGGATGGACGGAAGCGTTACAATTAATGCCTAAAGGAGCAAAATATAGATTGTATATTCCTCAAGAATTGGCATACGGAGCTACTCCACACCCGGGTGGACCAATCGAGCCATACATGGCGTTGATTTTTGATGTTGAATTATTAGATATTGCATAATGAGAAAGTGGTTATTTATTGCTCCATTGAGTCTTTTGTTTGCTTGTGGAGATAGCGAAACGCCAGTAGTGGCTGAAGAAGTAAACCTAGACGAATATTCTGATAGAATTGGATACGTGCTTGGTGCACTTAACGCTGAATCTATCCTGCAATCGGGAGGTAAAATGAATGAGTTGAATAAAGAACTACTGATCGATGGATTTAGTAATAACTTAAATGATAAAGATTGTAGCGATTGTGACGATGTTATCTTAGGTTTATTCGGTCCTTACGGTCAAGATTTTGATACAACTAAAATTGATGCAGGTTCTACTTGTATCGGTCGTTTAACTGGTTTTAGATTCTATACCGACATGGTAGGCATGGGTGGTAGCGATAAAATCAACATGGAAATGGTTAAGGTTGGTTTCAGACATGGTATGTATGAAGCGGATACTTTAATCGATGAGACTGAGAAAAGAACAATGGTTCAAAATTTTATTGCTGACGTTAATTCATTGAATGGTGAAAAAATGATCGAAGCAGCTAAAAAAGAACCAGGTGCTCAAGTATTTGATAATGATATCGTTATGTTTACATTGGAAGAAGGTAATGGTGCATATCCAGATCCTAAAGATGATGTTGAGGTTGAATATATCCTTACAAATGCATTTGGTGATACTGTTCAAAGTAGCTACGAAATGAAGAAGATGAATCCTGATGCCGGTCCTGTTTATTTAAGTTTAAATGGTGGTGTTATTGCAGGATGGTCTTTCGTTATTCCTAAAATGAGAGTGGGAGGTAAGGCGAGAGCTTATATTCCATGGAACTTAGCTTATGGCGAGCAAGGTGGTAAAGAATCATTATGTTTCTTTATTGAGCTTAAAGGTAAAGGACCTGAAGGTTCTTTGGTTAAAAAACAGCCAGGTATGTAATCAGAATTATTTTTGATATTATTAATAGCTCATCGAAAGATGGGCTATTTTTTTGCCTGAATCATTTTATGAAAGCGGAATGAAAAATGCAATGCGGTAAATGATTGGTAAGAATCCCGCAGGCTCTCCAAAACTTGTTTTTTTCTGAATGAAATAGGAACGTTGAAATGGACTGTTTTGAGCATTAATTACGTCATACATGATTCCTGCATTGATACGAACTGCTTCATTGAACTCCATCGAAAAACCACCACCTAAAAACATTGTCGGTGCCCATGAACCGGTTTGTGTTACAAATCCCGCCAATTGATCCTTTCCGTATGGTGAACGCAACATCTCGAATTCAGCTCCAACAAACAATGCGTTGAAAAACCGAGCGTGAGCAAATGCGCCTCCTCCATAAATGTTATAACCTCCAGATTGTGATGTTTGTACATTCTTGAACCATAATCGCTCATAGCGAACGGATGGACCAACGATTAAGTATTCTCCAAAATTTAACCCATACTTTAAACCAATTCCTGCATTTCCACCATTGCTCGAAGCAGAAAAAGCCAAGTCGAACCCTATTTCAGTTCCGTCCATCTCAAATGATTGCGCATCTACACTATGAACAGTTATTAATGAACCAAGGATTAAGGCGAATACATATCTCATTTTCTCTTTTTTTCCAAATATAGTTGAAAACTATGGAATGAAATTTAACGTTGTCATGATAAAGAAATAAAATCATGTAGTATCTTCGTACTTCAAAACAGATCATTATGCAATTATTAGACGGTAAAGCAACAGCAAAAAAAATTCGCGAAGAGTTAAAAGATGCAGTGGATGCAAGAAAAGCGAAAAATGAGAAAATTCCTCACCTAGCTGCTGTGCTCGTAGGTAATGATGGTGGTTCTTTGACTTATGTGAATGCGAAGGTGAAAGCCTGTGATCAAATTGGTTTCGATAGTTCATTAATTAAGTACGACGAGTCTGTAACAGAAGAGGAATTACTGGCTAAGGTGAATGAATTGAATAATGATGATAATATCGATGGTTTTATTGTACAGCTACCGCTTCCTAAACATATTGATGAATTGAAAGTGACTCAGGCTATTGATCCTTTAAAAGATGTGGATGGGTTTCATCCAGAGAATTTGGGGAAAATGGTTTTGAATTTACCGGGTTTTCTTCCTGCTACTCCTGCTGGAATTCTTCAGTTATTGAAACGAAATAACATCGAGACTTCAGGTAAAGATTGTATCGTGATTGGAAGAAGTAATATCGTAGGGATGCCATTGAGTATCATGTTGGCTCGAAGTACTGATCCAGGGAATTGTACCGTAACTTTGGCACATAGTCGCACAAAAAACTTAAAGGAAAAAGTAAAACAGGCAGATATCATTATCGCAGCAATCGGAAAACCTGGTTTTGTTACTGCCGATATGGTGAAAGAAGGGGCTGTGATTGTTGATGTTGGGACAACACGTGTTGAAGATGCTTCAAAGAAAAATGGTTGGGCACTAAAAGGTGATGTTGCCTTTGATGAGGTTGCTCCAAAATGTACTTATATTACTCCAGTTCCAGGTGGCGTAGGTCCAATGACTATTGCTTCATTGATGATCAATACCCTGCAATCAATGGAATTAAGAGGAAAATAATTATTCTTTTTACAATCGTTCCAAGGGTGTCTTAACGCCATCTACTAAAGAATAACAGGCCAATTTATCCTTGAATACAGATGATTTAAAAATCGATCGATTCAATAGCATTCGAACGCATTCTTGAATTCCTTCAACAATTGATGGGTGCGGGTGAACGAGTTCGGATAATACTTCAATTGGTGAGTTCATTTTTATAAGTAATCCAACTGCTTGAATGGCAGAGGAGGCATGTTCCCCTACTGCACGCATTCCTAAAATGCGCATTTCATCATCATTTGTTACAATGATTTTAAAGAAACCTTGTGTTTTACGCATTGCAATCGCTCTAGCAATCACACTGTAATCTATTTTTACAACCTTAACCGGAATGTTTTTCTCAAGACATTGTTTTTCATTTAAACCAACTGCGGCAACTTCTGGTTTTAAAAACATGATGGTACATACGTTATCATAACTCAATGGTATGATTTTATTTCCAAAGGCTTTTTCTACTGCATGTCTTGCTTCAATTTCTCCCATGTTTACTAATGCGATTCGTCCTGATACGTCGCCTACAGCATAAATATTTGGGATGTTTGTTTGGGTGTCGGTATCACCAATGTGATAGCCTCGCTTCGACATTTTTACGCCAGCAGCTTCAAGTCCTAGGTTTTCAATGTTTGGCACACGACCAATGGATAATAAAGCTTTTTCTACTTGGATAACCTCCGTTGTTCCATCTGGATTTTGCAGCTCATATTCTACTCCGCCCGGGTTTTTTTCCATGCGGATAAGACTCGCGTTATGATGAATCGTAACTCCTAAGTTTTCTAAATTACTTGCGACTAATTCACTGATGTCTTCATCTTCAAACGGTAATATACGATCCTGACGATCAATGATGTAAACCTTCGTTTTTCCGAAGTTTGAAAAAATTGTAGCATATTCACATCCTATTACACCGGCACCAACAATAACTAAACTTTTCGGGTAATCAGGTATAGATTCTATTCCATCACTTGTTAAAATGTGTTTTTCATCTACTTTGATATTGGGTAGTTTTCTAGGGCGACTTCCGGTAGCAAGTACAATGTTTTCGCCGTAAATGACTTTCTCCGAAGATTCACTCGTGATTTTTACTTCATTCGCTGAAATTAATTCACCTAAACCTCGCTCATAGTGAAGTAATTGGTTCATTGTCTCGTT
>JBFHHS010000012.1:0-25633 GCA_041596895.1 Crocinitomicaceae bacterium
ACAGCTTCAACACACCAAAAACAACCACTCGCAAAGTATGCTGTAGATAATTTTGATAAATCTTTGGCTTCTGCCTTTTCAATTTTAGATTCTACCGCATTAGTTTCATGCGCACATGAAAATAAAGCAAACGATGTTACAAAAATAAATAAGAGCTTTTTCATAAGAATGATTTTAAACTTAGTCGTGCAGCACACTCCAGACTTACACTGATAATCAAAACAAATGTTAACGACTAATTGATTTCTTTAGGCAGTATTTTTTCTACTGATCGGATTTCTTGAAATCGCTTTCGTGCTTCAGTGGTGTATAAACTTCCTTTGTATTCAAATAATATTTTTCGGTAATACTCGGCCGCCTTTTCATTATTCAACAAATGATTTTGATAAATATCCCCCAACTGATACAGTGCATCATCAGCAAGAATGTCATCTGGATAATACTTCATCAACTCCTCCAAGCTCGAAATTGCTTTATTCCATTGGCCACGTAATTGATAAGAATACGCTTTCTTCAAAAGGATTTCATCTCCTAAACTATGCGCAGGATACTCTTCAACAATACTGTCAAATAATATAAACGCTTCATCATAGCGGTGTTGTTCTATCAATAGGTCTGCATTTGCAAAAAGCGACATGGCAATGTAATTACTATCCAATCCGTAATTATCCAAAATTAATAGCGATAATTTAAGTGCATCATTTGCAATCAATTTCGAGGTCGATTGTTTCAGGACGTCCAACTGTGCTTGAGCAAACTCAAACTCTCCATCGTAATAGAAAATACGTGCATTTTTGAATTTCGCTTCGTGACCAATAGATTCAAATTTAAATTCTGTATCCACCTGCATATACAATAAGGAAGCCTCCCAAACATCACCATGGAGCACATGCACATCAGCAAGTTCCATTTTTACTTCAGCCAATTGCATTGTTGTTAAGCCACGAATCAATAAAGCCTCATTCAATAAACTTAAAGCTTCTTGACCCTGATTTGCATAAAAGGCTTGAATATGGGCCAACTCTAATATTACCGGTAACGTATTTTTCTGTTTTCCATATAAATCAAGGACACTCTTATACTCACCAATAATCTCGTTTAATTCTGTATGATTAAAATTTCGATTTGAGGTAACCTCCAGAAAATTCACATTCAACAAGGCATTCTGAGCACGTAAAAAATAGAGAGATTCCTCACCCAATTCCACTACATACTTATAAGCCCTGCGACCAGTTCCATAATCTTTATTTTCCACGCAAATGGCACCAAAATCATAAACATAACGTCCATTTACCTTACTGCGTTTATCCAATGCTTTAATGTGAACCAAGGCAGCTGAAAAGTTCTTTCGTTGAATAAACAACCAGGTCAACATTTCTGAATAATTCAAATCATTTGGATTCTTTTGAGTTCGTTCAATCAATGCTTCTCGCAACAAGTCATATTCTTCCGATTCCTCTTTAGTAAAATCAATTTGAGCACCAAGAACACGCTTGACAGTCTCTTTATACGTTGAATGATAATCAATCATGCCCAAATACTCATCAATCATTTTTTTTGTCTCGCCTATAGATCCATAATACTCTGCATATTGAAAATTGAGTGGATAACTTCCTTTAAGAATTTTTCGACCATGCTCCAATGTTTCGAAACTCAAATCGCTTTTCCCTTTCGCTTTGAATGCATTATACAAATCGATGATACTTCGAGAGCTCGGCTGCAATTCATCAATGAGGCGATCATAAATTTTATTCGCCTTTTCCAGTTCATTACGCTCTTCGTAAAAAGAACCCAAGGCAATTGAATACTCTTTATTTGCACGATTTGTACCGATTGCTTTCTTGAGCATTTTTTCTGCCGCCTTATCGTCTCCAGTTTGAATTAAACAATCCAAATAACGGTCAAAATTGAATTTTGAGGCATCTTGATCATAGAGTTTTTCATAATAGCCCAATGCTTTATCATACTCTTCCGAAGAATAATAATGTTGGGCCAATTGCTGATCCGTTGTTTGCGAGAAACTACAAACGGGCAATAAAACAACTAAGAAAAAAAGTAAAATTTTCATTATTGATGCAGTATACAAATTTTATTCCTCAATGTGTAAGGAAACAAGATAGTCATTGACTTTCGGATAAAGCGCATTAAATGTGTTAATTGATTCAACTAAACGCGAATGACTTTCTTCTAACCGTGTTCTAATCATAGAAACCTCCTCTTCTTCAAACGAGATAAACTCGGGGTATCTAGCGCGATCTCCGGTACTATTCTCGATGTCTTTCTTTAAAAGTATGATTGCATGTGATTTTTGGACTAATGCAGAATCGACATGGACCAAAGCTGAATGTAATTCTGGGAACACCGTTCTTAAAGCTATGAAAGAATCAATATTCTGTGCATCACTATATTCCAAGGTATCATTACGATAAGAGCGCTTCAGTATACTATCTAATCGATTCACCTTTTCAACATAGACTTGAATTGTATCTAAAGAAGTCATTTTCAACTCCATTAATTCAGAGACTTCGAAAGCAAGTGCATCCATCGATTCTAATTGTTCAGATTTTTTCAAATCCACGCAAGAAGCCAACAACACCAGAAGGACAATAAAAACGCCTAATTTCATATTTATAAAAATACGAAGTTAGTTCTGAATCATTGCCTTTTTCTGAAGATAACATCCACACGACGATTCATTTGTGTGTCTTCGGGAGTTAATTCTGGCCAAACATGAGGCTTAGAATTACTATACCCTTTCAAAGACAATCGATTTCGATCAATATAGTTACGCGTTAAAAACTTGTAAACCTTCATTGCTCTCGCCGTAGATAATGCACGATTATCCACACAACAAACATGTCCACGAATATGCGCCGTAATTGTTGGGTTCGCCTTCATAAAGTGATACAAAGTTGCCAGCTCTTTCTCGTAACCCGGCATGAAGACATCTTCATTGGCATAAAATTGTAACTTCAACTGAATCGTGATATCCTCTCTTGTGGAATCCTCAGCAAACAATCCTAAAGCCTCTTCAATTTGCAATCCTTCATAATTAGAAAAAAGACCTTTGAAAGGACGTTTATAAATAATATCTACTCGGCGATACTGTTTAGCAGAATAATTCATTCGATTGAAATCAAACTCTTCGCCCAAAACACTTTGTTTCAGATTCAATTTTTGAAAATCGCCCTTTATACGAACCTCATCTAAACGTCGTTGTGCGAGCTGTTTATTATAAGAAACAGTTGCTGTGGTATCACAAAAGGCTTTCAATTCGATAATGGATGAATCGCCCACACGATTTTTCAGCGCATTAATTTCAGTAACAGCCGAATCACTTAATACCGAAGAATTCAACTCGAAATAAACACTAAGAGTATCCCGTCGAAAATTGTTTTGATTTTGAGTGAAACCATATTGAACAAAAAATAAAAGGAGAAAAAGAACAGTTTTCATGCTTGAATAACGCTAAACAAAAAAGTCGTTACTTTCGCAACGACTTTTCTTTGTTATATCTTTTCAAATCCCGTGAACTTATGGAGGACTTCAGGAATATTGACTCCGTTTTCTGTTTGATGATTCTCCAATAATGCTGCAACGATTCTAGGCAATGCCAACGCAGAACCATTTAAGGTATGACATAATTGAGACTTCTTATCCGCATTTTTAAACCTTAACTTCAATCTCGTAGATTGAAAAGTATCAAATCTTGAAACTGAACTAACCTCCAACCATTTTTCTTGAGCTGCAGAATACACTTCAAAGTCGTACGTCATTGCCGCAGCAAAGCCTGTGTCTCCTCCACATAATCTTAATACACGGTATTGAAGCCCTAATTTTTCGAGCAATCCTTTTACGTGATCAATCATTTCGTTCAGTGCTTTATCGGAATTAGAAGGATGCTCAATACGAACAATCTCAACTTTATCAAATTGGTGCAAACGATTTAAACCACGAACATCTTTACCGTATGAACCTGCCTCTCTTCTGAAGCAAGGAGTAAATCCTGTAATTTTAATTGAGAAATCTTCGTCTGGCAACATCACATTTCTGTATATGTTCGTCAACGGAACCTCAGCTGTAGGAATCAAATATAAATCATCCTCTTGGATGTAATACATTTGCCCCTCTTTATCGGGAAGCTGTCCTGTACCATAACCCGAAGCTTCATTCACAACCAATGGAGGAATATGCTCTTCGTAACCTGCTTTATCTGCTTCTTCTAAAAAGAAACTAATCAATGCACGTTGAAGTTTTGCACCCTTCCCTTTATAAACTGGAAAACCTGCTCCAGTGATCTTAACCCCCAATTCAAAATCAATTAAATTGAATTTATCTGTAATCTCCCAATGTGGAAGTGGTTTGAAATCAAAAGTAGGCGTTTCACCAAACTCTTCTACCGTTTCATTATCTAATTCACTTTTACCAGCCTTCACCAATGCATTTGGAACGTTTGGCAATTGATACATAAGATTTGTAATCTTCTGATCTAACTCATCCACTTCAGATTTCAAAGCTGATTCTTGTGCTTTTAAGTCTGCGGTTTGCGCTTTTGCCTGATTCGCTTCTTCTTGCTTACCTTGTCCAAAGAGAATACCGATTTGTTTAGAAATCTGATTCATTTGCGAAGCAACGGACTCTAGTTCACCTTTCTTAGCTCTCCATTGTTCGTCAGTAGCTAAAACTTCTTCTACGATTGGAGCTGCGTCAAAATGACGTTTTTTCAATCCTTCAATGATTTCTTCTTTCTCGTTTCTAATGCGTTGTATCTCTAGCATCTCTTCAATATTTTAAGTTGCAAATTTAGTCATTTGGTCTTAATTTTTCGATAATGACTAGACCAAAAAAAAGGCGAACATTACTGCTCGCCTTTCAAAAATGTTTTTGACATTCAATTAAGCTTCAGCAGTCTCAAAAGGAACTACTGATACAAATGAACGGTTGTTTTTCTTTTTACGGAATTCTACTACACCGTCAGTTAAAGCAAACAAAGTATGATCTTTCCCCATACCTACGTTTGTTCCTGGGTGATGTTGAGTACCTCTTTGACGGATAATAATGTTACCAGCGATTGCTGCTTGTCCACCAAAAATTTTAACTCCTAATCGTTTACTTTCTGATTCACGACCATTTTTCGAACTACCGACTCCTTTCTTATGTGCCATTGTGTTTAATTTTAATCTCCAATGTTAAATTGGAAGAAGTTCTTAACCTTTAATATCTGTAATCGTAATTGCTGTAAAGCTCTGACGATGTCCGTTCTTTTTCTTGTAACCTTTTCTTCTTTTCTTTCTGAAAACGATTACTTTATCTCCTTTAACGTGCTCTTCAACTTTTGCTGAAACTTTAGCACCTTTTATAGCCGGGGCGCCTAAGGATACTTTACCATCGTTTTCTACTAGAAGCACTTTATCGAAACTAATTTTCTTTCCTGCTTCAGCATCTAAACGGTGTACAAAGATCTTTTGGTCTTTTTGCACTTTAAATTGCTGCCCTGCTATCTCTACTATTGCGTACATAGCTATTTTATTAATTTGTTAAAAAATTGGATGACAAAGATACTCCTTTTTCTTAACAAACAAGTGTTAATTGCATTTTTTTCAAAACTTCATACTATATATAGTATTAAATCAATGTTTAAATGTGTTTAATATGCGTCTTATATCTACGCTTATCCCAATAAATAATAACGCTTGTCGTCTCCGATTTCACAATTTCTATCCCAGGATGATTTATTATAAATTTCTTCTTTTTATCATCGAAATTATAGATGAATTTATCTCTATAAACGAACCATTGTTCGCACCATTGAATATCAGAGCCCATTCCAATTTCCTTCCCAGCACCAAAAATAAAAGGAACATTCTTTCCACCATTCACGATTACCACCCCTTCCTTACCATTCTGTTTATGCTTCACAAACAATGCAATATCTATAAAACCATCCGCATTAAAATCATCCTCAAAATAAAATGGATTCATGCGATCTAAAACCTCATAGCTTTTCATTAATTCTGAATTCTTTAAGACAGGAAGAACCCAGGAAGGAGTTTTATACACTATAGACTCAGGCACTTGTGAAAAAGTAACAACTGACGTAAAGAACAAAACGAATAAAATACAAAGTGACCTCATAACGATGTTTTTTTCTTAAACCTACGTCGTTTTGAGAAAAAGATGAATCAAAATTAGACCTATTGAAGAGAAAAATACACAAGTCTATTCACCAAACCTTGATTTATAGAATTTCGATTTAGGAAGGTAATTTGCAACAAATACACCAACGAGTATCAACACCATAGACAAGACTTGATAAAAACTGATGCGCTCACCTAAAGAAACCCCGATAACCACAGCAACAATCGGAATTAAATACGTCACACTACTAGCAAACAAGACAGATGAAATGGAAATCAACTGATTAAATAAAAACACCGCTAATGCAGTTCCGACAACGCTCAAAATCAAAATAAACATTAACCCAGAATACGCAAAATCATTGGTCTGAATCGTCTCCAATGTTCCTGATGCTAACATCACAATTACACTAGGTAATAACACGGTAAAAAAAGCGATTGATGTTATGTCTGTACTTTTATACTGCTGTAAAGTATGCTTGATTGTATTCAAACTAATCCCATAACACATTGTTGCAATTACGATTGCCAAAACATGCCTCCAATCACCATCAATTTCCAAATCTTGTCCCGCGATTGAAAGCGAAACAATTCCCACCGTTCCCAACAGAACGCCAATTAACTGGATTTTTGTCAAGCGATCTTTAAAAATCAAGAAACCTATCAACAAGGCAAAAATTGGCGTGCAACTATTCAGCATCCCTGCATAGCCAGATGACAGGCCAGTTTCGGCATATGTAAATAAATAGGCCGGAAAATAATTGCCAAAAAAACCGACAATCATAAATAGAAAAATATGCTTCAGAGATTTTATTCGCCTAAAACCACGAACAGCCAATGGCACAAGCACAAGCGAAGCAAACAACATCCTTAACGAAGCAACTTGAACGTCAGAAAAAATGGGATCACCTGAAGCAGTAAACATTCCTTTTTTCATTAAAATGAAGGAACTCCCCCAAATACAAGCAAGTACTATCAACAATACCCAGCCCTTTGTTTCACTTTTCATCTTGCGAAGATACGTGAAAAATCACAATGCAAACCATTTTTTTGAATTGTTGATAACCTCAATAGTTTTCAACATAGATAAAAACACTACCACTTTCTACCACTTTTAAAAAATGACCTCTAAAGCCCCGTAATAACGGATATTTTGAAATATTCTTTGTAACCTTTTTCATTAACTAACGTTCATAATTATTAACAATGTGAAAACAGGTGGTAAAAAGTGGTAGAAATCAAGTATTTTTACCTCATTAATTAATCGTCATGGCAGGCTTAGTAGGAGAATTCGAGGTAAAAATGGACGCTAAAGGGCGTTTCATGCTTCCTTCCGGTTTACGGAAGCAGCTTCCTCCTGCAGCTCAGCGAGATTTCATGTTGAACAAAGGATTTGAAGATTGCTTAACACTTTTCCCACTACACGAATGGGAAAAAGTCAGTGAGAAGCTTTCTAAAATGAATCTATTCAAGCCAAAAAACAGAATGTTTTACCGTTTATTCCATCAAGGAGCAAAATTGATCAGCCTAGATAAGGCCGGTCGTGTTTTAGTTCCCACTGCACATATGGAACGCGTTGGTTTAAGTCAAGAAGCGATGCTAATCGCATACAACGACAGAATAGAGATTTGGGACAAGTCGAAATACTTCGAAATGATCGAAGGCTCCATGGCGGATTTTGCTGATTTAGCAGATGAAGTAATGGGAGACTTGGACAATGAAGAATAACGAATCGTATCACATACCGGTCATGCTCCCTGAATGTATTGATGCCCTAAACATCAATCCATCCGGAGTTTATGTCGACGTAACTTTTGGCGGCGGCAGTCACTCCCGTGCTATCTTTGAAAAACTAGGTCCTGAAGGAAAACTAATTTCTTTCGACCAAGATCATGACGCTAAGGAAAACGCATGGGACGCACCAAACTTCGAGTTCGTTGCAGCCAACTTCGCATACATCACAAACCATTTAAGATTACTTGGAATAAAAAAAGTGGACGGCATCTTGGCAGATTTAGGCGTTTCCTCACACCAATTTGACGAGGAAGAACGCGGGTTCTCCATTCGAGGAGAAGCAGCTTTAGATATGCGAATGAATCAAAGTGGTGACCTCTCTGCTGAAGACATTGTTAACGATTATACTGAATCTGAATTACTACGAATATTCAGAAGCTACGGAGAAATATCAAACGCAAGAAAACTGGTTAATACAATTGACGCAGCGCGTAGCTCAAAAAGAATCAAAACAACTGGAGAACTACTTCAAATTATTGAAAAATGTGCTCCAAGACATAAAGAACATAAGTATTTCGCTCAAGTATTTCAAGCTATTCGCATTGAAGCTAACGACGAAATGAAAGTACTAGAAGATTTCCTTCTGCAATGTGAAGACATTATAAAACCAGGAGGACGACTTGTTGTGATGTCATACCATTCACTTGAAGATCGTTTGGTAAAAAACTACATGAAACGCGGTTCACTTTCAGGAAAAATTGAAAAGGACTTTTTCGGAAATGTACTTAAACCATTCACAGAAATAGTGAGACATCCAATTACGGCAAACGAAGAAGAATTAGAAAAAAATAATAGAGCACGAAGTGCAAAACTCAGAATAGCTGAACGAGATGGAGAATGACTTTTTAGACAAAGCTCAGCTCGAAAAAAAGGAAGCAGCTGAGAAGGCAAAAAACACGAAGAAAAAAGCAAAAATAACTGCAGCGAAAAACAAAAAGCCCAGTTCTTTTGTTCAAATCTTGAATGGAGATTTTCTAACCAAAGAATTCATGGTTAAGAACTTAAACTTCATCTTCTTCATAATACTGCTATTACTTCTCATAGTTGGAAAAGGATATTATGGAAAGCGATTATCAAGCGATGTTCTAAGAACACAGAAAGAAGTTGATGAACTAACATCTGATTACTTCGAAGCAAAAGCAACGCTGGAAGAAAAAACAAGAAGATCTGAATTAGTTGAAAAACTCGAACAAACAGGATTAAAAGAAACAGTTAACCCTACTAAGGTTATCAAGATAAAAAAGGAAGAAACAAACATTGAGCACTAAAAAAGACATATTCTGGAGAGCCTACCTGATTTACTTCGGGTTTGTTGTGTTGATGTTGATCGTTTTAATCAAAACGATTAGTATTCAATTCGAGGGTGGACAACCTATCTTTATGTCTTCCACAGATGGCAACGAAAAAATGCCTACGCGAACTGTTAAAAGAACTCCTCGAAGAGGTCAAATTCTTGATGCTAACTATACTCCGTTAGTTACTTCTGTCTCTTTCTTTGATATCCACATGGACCCAACAGTAATTGACGAGCAAATATTTGATGAGCAAATCGGTGAACTATGTGTCGAACTCTCTCATTTATACCCGGAGAAAAGCGCAAAAGAATACGAACTTATGATTCGTAGAGGTAAAAAACGCGGGTCAAGATACCTTCTCATTCGTAAAAAAGCTACAAATGAAGAGCGTAAAAAATTGAATGAAATGCCAATATTCAAACTTGGCCAATTGAAAGGAGGATTGATCGACAATCAAGAAACAATCATTCGGAAACGCCCACATGGAGAATTAATGAAACGTACCCTTGGGTATGTACGTGAAGGAGAAAAAGACACTCTACTTGTAGGTATTGAAGGTGCTTATGATGAATACTTAAAAGGTGTTGAAGGCGAACAAATTGAACAAAAAATTTCCACTGGCTGGAAAAAAATCGGCCCAATTACACGCGAAGCTGTTGAAGGTGCAAACGTTGTCACTACCATAGACAAAGAAATTCAAGAAGTAGCTCACACGGAACTTTTGCGTCAATTGAAAAATCAAGATGCAAAAAATGGTTGTGTGATCGTAATGGACGTGAAAACAGGTTATATCAAAGCCATTGTAAATCTACGTCGCGATAAAAACGGCAACTACAACGAAGCATACAATCAAGCTATTGGTACAAAAGAAGTTCCGGGATCTACATTCAAGTTAGCATCATTAATGGCCCTTTTGGAAGATGGCAAGCTCAACCTTTCAGATAAAGTAAATGCAGCTGGAGTCTATAAATTCTACGATCTAGAACTAAAAGACTCTAATCACGGTAGAGGGTATGGCACAATTACAGTTCAAGAAGCATTCGAAAAATCGTCGAATGTATTCTCAAAAATGGTGAATGACGCATACAAAAATGAGCCACATGCATTTATCGATCGACTAAAAAGCTTTGGACTTGCGGACTCACTGGGAATTGATTTAGCAGGAGAACCATCTCCTACTATGTATGAACCAGGGTCAAAAAACTGGTATGGAACATCACTACCATGGATGGCTATTGGGTACGAATATCTTCAAACACCACTTCAAACCCTTACATTATATAATGCCGTAGCAAATAATGGAACTTTGGTTAAACCACAATTCGTTAAAGAAATCAGAAGGGGAAATGAAGTCATTAAAACTTACCCACCTTTCGTTATCAAAGATAAAATTTGCTCGGAAAAAACGTTAAGCGCAGTACAAACCTGCTTAGATGGCGTTGTAAAAAGAGGTACTGGCTCTGCATTAAAATCAGCATTCTTTGATATAGCAGGTAAAACAGGAACGGCAGTAGTTTTAAATGATGATTTAAGATACGGTACAAAAGGAGAAAAGAAATATCAAGCATCTTTTGCTGGTTACTTCCCCGCACAAGACCCTATCTATTCTTGTATTGTTGTTGTTTCGGCACCATCACGCGACATTTATGGAGCAACAGTATCTGGTACCGTTTTTACAGCAATAGCAAATAAAGTATACGCTTCAAGCTTAAAATACCACAAACCAATCAATTCTGAAGCGACGAAAGTTGCAGCGCTTCCTATTTCAAAAGATGGAAATCGTTATGATATCCTTTCTACATATCGTGCGCTAAACATTCCATTCACATCAAACGTAAACAGCCCCTGGATCAACACACATAGTGGTGGACAACGCGTAACAGTTTCTACTCGAAAAGTTAAAAAAGGAACTGTTCCTGACGTAAAAGGAATGACAGCCAAAGACGCTGTGTACCTTCTAGAAAACGAAGGTTTGACTGTGAAAATTAATGGATACGGAATCGTTACAAAGCAATCATTAACCCCAGGAACATCAGCTCAACGTGGTGTTCAAATAGAAATTTTTCTTAAATAATATGCAAGCACTAAAGGACATATTATACGGTATTAACATTAAGAGTGTTGTTGGAGACATGAGCACAACCGTGAATCATCTAACATTTGATTCAAGAACGGTTACTCCAGACTCTATCTTTTTTGCTATAGTTGGTGTTGCCAGCAATGGCCATGATTTCATCGACCATGTGATTGAGGCAGGTTGCAAATCAATTATTGTTAGTCAAGATACAAAAGCCATTGAGGGAGTAAACATCATTCAAGTTGAAAATACTAAAAAAGCACTCGCTTTAGCCGCAAGCAACTTTTATGGCGAGCCATCAAAAGAACTCAAACTAATAGGAATTACGGGGACAAATGGCAAAACAACCATTGCTACCTTGCTTTACAACTTATACATGGAGATGGGATTCCAAACGGGATTAATTTCAACTGTTGTAAATAAGATTTGTGAACATGAGATTCCATCCACACACACAACGCCAGATCCAATTTCCCTAAACGCTTTACTGCGTAAAATGGTAGAAGAGGGTTGTTCTCACTGCTTCATGGAGGTTAGCTCTCATGCTATTCATCAAGATAGAATTGGCGGACTTCATTTTTCTGGTGGAGCATTTACTAACATTACACATGATCATTTAGATTACCACAAAACTTTCAAAGAATATATCAATGTTAAGAAAGCATTCTTCGATCACTTGCCAAAGACGGCGTTTGCCTTAACAAACATAGATGATAAGAATGGCGAAGTGATGCTTCAAAACACTGCAGCAAAAAAACGCAGCTACTCTTTGAAATCGATGTCAGATTATCACGCGAAAGTTTTAGAGAATCAATTTTCTGGCCTTGTTCTAAACATCAACAACAAGGAATTGTGGACAAAATTAATTGGTGACTTTAACGCATACAATCTGCTAGCAGTGTTCGGAATTAGTCAAGAGTTAGGTGAGGACGAAACCGAAGTACTAACTGTACTAAGCCAATTAGAATCCGTTGCAGGAAGATTTCAATACATCAGAAGCAATTCAGGCATCACAGCGATTGTTGATTATGCTCACACACCAGACGCCTTGGAAAATGTACTTAAAACCATAGAGAACATTCGCACAAAAAACGAAACTGTTTTCACCATCGTTGGCTGTGGCGGTGATAGAGACAAAACAAAGCGTCCAGAAATGGCGAAAATTGCATGTGACTTATCAGACAAAGTGATTCTAACCTCAGACAACCCAAGATCTGAAGAACCTGAAGCAATCATTGAAGATATGATGACCGGAGTTGACGCTGTCAACTTTAAAAAAACCCTTTCTATTGTAGATAGAGCTCAAGCAATAAAGACAGCCATATCTATGGCAGAAAAAGATGACATCATTTTAGTGGCCGGAAAAGGTCATGAAACATATCAAGAAATTAAAGGTATTAAACACGATTTTGATGATATGAAAACACTACTAGAACTATTTAACAAATTCAATAAATAATGCTGACTTACTTATTCAATTACTTAGATACGATGAACTTTCCTGGAGCGGGATTGTTCGATTACATTTCTTTCAGAGCTGGAATGGCTTTGATCACCTCTTTAATCGTTTCCATCGTATTCGGAAAGCGACTTATAGGACTTCTTCAAAAACAACAAATTGGAGAATCCATTCGCGACCTGGGACTAGAAGGACAGTTATCAAAAGCTGGTACACCAACTATGGGTGGTTTAATCATCTTAGCTGCAATTTTAATTCCAACACTACTATTTGCCAAACTAGACAACATCTATATTATTACCATGTTGCTTTCTACAGTTTGGTTGGGAACAATTGGATTCATCGATGACTACATTAAAGTATTCAAGAAAAACAAAGCCGGATTGGCCGGAAAATTTAAAGTAATTGGGCAAGTTGGAGTAGGAATTATCGTTGGATCAATGCTATACTTCAGCGACGATGTTCAGGTTCACAAAAAAGTATCCGCTGATTACGTTTTAAGTGCCGATGAAGAACTTGTAACAGACAAACACGCAGCTCTTGAGGAAGGTGACAATTCAATCTGGATTAAAACAGATGACATGACCACCACAATTCCATTCATGAAAAGTAATGAATTCAATTACAATTGGTTACTAGGAGACAACGGAAAAGCATGGGGATGGTTAATCTTCATTCCAATTGTCATTTTTATTGTCGTTTTCATTTCAAATGGCGCAAATCTAACCGATGGACTCGATGGACTTGCCACTGGAAGTTCTGCTATAATCGGTATCGCATTAGCTGTGCTCGCCTATGTAAGCTCAAATGTTAAGTTCGCTGACTACCTAGACGTTATGTACATTCCTCTTGCTGAAGAACTCGTAATATTCATTGCAGCATTCGTCGGAGCATGTATTGGTTTCTTATGGTACAATTCATTTCCAGCTCAAGTATTTATGGGTGACACTGGAAGCTTAGCACTGGGTGGAATCATTGCGGTATTCGCAATCTCAATTCGTAAAGAATTATTGATTCCGATATTATGTGGAGTTTTCATTATTGAAAATGCATCAGTAATACTCCAAGTCGGCTGGTTCAAAATAACAAAGAGAAGATTTGGTGAAGGCCGACGAATATTCCTCATGGCACCTCTTCACCATCACTACCAAAAAAAAGGCATTCACGAAGCAAAAATTGTTGCTCGTTTCTGGATTGTAGCAATCCTATTGGCAGTAGTTACTATCGTTACGCTTAAAGTAAGATAAATTGAACGGAACAAATAAACATATCTCAATCTTGGGTGCCGGCGAAAGCGGAATAGGCACTGCAATTCTTGCTAAAAAGCAAGGGTGGAATGTATTTGTTTCAGACTTCGGTAAAATCAACAGCAAATTCAAAGAAGCATTAGAAGAATTAAATGTGGATTGGGAAGAAGGTCAACACGACATGGACCGAATACTTCAATCAGATCTTATTGTGAAGTCGCCCGGAATACCAGATACAGCAAAAAGTATTGTTGAGATTAAGCGGGCAGATATTAAAGTCATTTCAGAAATAGAATTTGCGGGTTACTACAACACAGCCAAAACAATTTGCATTACAGGAAGTAATGGAAAAACAACAACTGCCATGTTGACTTACCATATTTTGAAGAATGCAGGTATCAATGTTGGGCTTGCAGGAAATATAGGAGATAGTTTTGCAAAGCAGGTTGCAGAAGAAAGCTACGATTGGTATGTACTTGAGTTGAGCAGCTTTCAACTAGACGATATGTTTGAATTCAGAGCAGACATCGCCATATTGATGAACATCACGCCGGATCATTTAGACCGATACGATTATAACATGCAGAATTACGTTGATTCAAAATTCCGCATCATTCAAAATCAAACAGAAAACGATTGGTTTATCTACAATTTTGACGACCCAATCATTCAGAAAGAAATAGAAAAAAGAACAATTAACGCACAACAAGCACCCTTCTCCCTCACTTCACAAATTAACGTGGGAGGATATATAGATAGCAAACAACAAATAACAATAAACATTAACAAAAACTTCACTATGTCAATTCACGATTTAGCATTAAAGGGTAAGCATAACGCCCAAAATTCATTAGCGTCAGGAATCGCTTCTAGAATTTTAGAGATTAGAAAAGATGCCGTTAGAGAGAGCTTAGGTGATTTCGTAAACGTAGAACACAGGTTAGAATTTGTAGCCAAGGTTCACGGAATCGAATTTATCAATGACTCAAAAGCAACGAATGTAAACTCAACTTGGTTCGCCTTAGAAAGCATGGAAAACCCAACAGTATGGATTGTTGGTGGTGTAGACAAAGGAAATGACTACGAAGAGCTTGCAGCTTTAGTAAACGATAAGGTAAAAGCAATCATCTGCTTAGGAAAAGACAATCGAAAAATCATCGAAGCTTTTCAAGACAAAGTAGAGAACATTGTAGAAGCAGGTTCAGCTTTAGAAGCTGTTGCATACGGCTACCGATTCGCTAAGAAAGGTGAAACAGTTTTATTATCTCCAGCTTGCGCAAGTTTCGATTTATTCGAGAACTATGAAGAGCGTGGAAATGAATTTAAAAAAGCTGTTAGGTCACTTTAATGGAAAAGCAAAGAACAAAACTCAGTACTGAAGAACAACTTCTCCAAGCACGAGAACGCGGAATTCAGGAAGCACAGCAAGTCAACGCCATGAATGCCCATGGCAAAGTATTGGGTATGGATACATTTTCATGGATCAACCCACAAATTGATATGCTCGCGACTGTAATTGAGTCTTTGCCATTCAACATTATTTGGGTTGGTAATCATGCGCAGGTTAAAGCCTGTTTAGAGACACACTCAAATACAACTGACAACATTCAAACGGTAATCATTCAAGACAAAACATCATTGAATGTAGATCGAAAGATACTTCACGAAATACAGAATATAGTATGTATTGAAGGAACGATGGAAGCCCTAGAATTTGTTAAGACAATGAAAAAACAAAACAGCGCATTTCTGTTCACAGCAGAAATAAACAACGCAAAGGAGCAAAAAGAAAAGTTTGAACAATTTATCTCACTATTTAAATAGATGCAGAGTATATTAAAATATTTAAAGGGCGATGGTGTTATTTGGATCATTACACTACTCATGCTAGCATTCTCCCTAGTGAGTGTGTATAGCTTCGTACCCATCCTGATTAAAATGGAAGGTGGTACGCCGTTTAAATATCTATTCAAACATATTATTTACGTAGGAATTAGTCTTGGCGTAATGTATTGGGTACATAAAAAAGATGCAAAATACATTTCCCAATTATCCAAATTTGGTTTTTACTTAGCGGTAGGCTTATTGATTTTTACATTCTTTTTTGGAACCCGAGTTAACGATGCGGGTAGATGGGTACGAATCCCTTTTGTAGGATTAACCTTTCAATCTTCAGATTTCGCTCGACTAGCCCTTATAATTTACGTATCAAGATTACTTGTTAAAAAGAAGGATTTATTAAACAACTGGAAAGAAGGCTTTTGGCCCGTAGTTATCCCAATTATTGTTATTTGTGGATTGATTGTGAAGGATAACTTCTCGACCGCTGCCATTCTATTTTCCATTAGTTTAACACTACTCTTCCTTGGTCGCGTACCGATACTTAAAATACTCAGCTTGATTGGAGGAGGAATTGCCTTGCTCTTATTCATCGTTTTGATACACAAAGCTGCTCCAGATTTAAACCTTCTTCCACGTTATGAAACATGGGAAAACCGAATCTTAAATCAAATAGATGACGATAAAGATGTGATTGCTAATGCCCAAGCATTGAATGCACAATTAGCCATTTATTCAGGTTCATTTATTGGTAAAGGAGTGGGAGATGGTGAATTGAAAGAATACTTACCAGAAGCTTATGCCGATTTCTACTACTCTAGTTTTGTGGAAGAGTTCGGACTACTCTCCGCCGTCATTTTAATTTTACTCTACTTGATTCTACTATACCGAATCATGCGTATAGGATTAAAATCCAATAATTTATTCGACACCTACGTCTGTATCGGCATAGGAATATTGATGCTGAGTCAAGCATCCGTCAATATGCTGGTTTGCACCGGAGTTTTCCCTGTAACAGGACAAAACATGCCCTTACTTGCCATGGGAGGTTCAGCACTTATGATTACTTGCCTCGGTTTGGGTATTGTACAAGGAATCGCATACAAACAAGAAAAATCATCAACAAAAAACGCCAAGGAAAATGACGTTTTAGTTAGTATATAATCGCATTATGAAAATTGAACGCGCTATCATATCAGGAGGTGGAACTGGAGGACATATTTTTCCAGCAATAGCAATTGCTGATGAAATCAAACGAAGAAATCCAAATGTAAAAATTCTATTCGTAGGCGCAGAAGGAAAAATGGAGATGGAAAAAGTTCCTGCAGCTGGATACGATATTGAAGGACTTCAAATTGTAGGCTTTCAACGAAAATTCACTCTGTCTAATTTCTTACTTCCATTTAAGATTATTAAAAGTTTACTTAAAGCACGAAAAATAATCAAGAAGTTTAATCCTCAAGTTACCGTTGGAGTCGGAGGTTATGCTAGCGGACCGACTTTGCAAGCAGCAACAATGCTTAAAATTCCTTCAGTGGTTCAAGAACAAAATTCTTTCCCTGGAAAAACGAATAAGATACTATCCAAACGCGTATCAAAAATTTGTGTTGCCTATGACGGGTTAGACCGATTCTTTCCAAAAGAAAAAATTGTTTTTACCGGAAACCCTACACGCAAAGACATGATCGAAACAGAAGGAAAAGAAGCAGAAGGTTATGAATTCTATGGTTTTAACCCATCAAAAAAGACGATTCTAATTATTGGGGGAAGTTTAGGTGCAAGAACACTCAACGAAAGCGTTATCAACAAACTGGAAGAATTAAAAAATTCAGGAGCACAAGTACTGTGGCAATGCGGAAAACTGTATCACGAAAAACTCAGTAACGAATTGACAAATGTTGATTTAGGAAATATAAAAATGGTTCAATTCATTAACCGAATGGATCTTGCCTACGCCATTGCCGATGTAGTTATCTCAAGAGCAGGTGCAATCTCTGTCTCAGAATTATGCCTAGTTAAAAAACCTACAATACTCGTTCCCTCCCCTAACGTTGCAGAAGATCATCAAACAAAAAACGCGATGGCACTTGTGAAAAATGAAGCTGCTATTTTGGTAAAGGACATTGAAGCTAAGGAAGCATTAATCCCAAGAGTTCTTGAGTTATTGGAAAACGAATCAGAATCACATAAACTTATCACACAGATAGCAGCAATGGGAAAACCAAATGCAACTTCAGATATAGTTGATGTACTGGAAAATTTAATTTAAAGTGAATCCATTCGAAACAAATATCAATCAATTTGACCGTGCCTATTTTATTGGTGTTGGTGGAATAGGCATGTCTGCTTTGGCTCGATATTTTAAGTCACTCGGGTGGAAGGTTGCCGGGTACGACAAAACATCTACCCCACTCACAACAAAACTGGAGCAGGAAGGAATTGACATTCACTATGAAGATTTAAATAATTCAATACCGTCATACTTTCAAAATATTGATAAAACATTAGTCATCTACACTCCTGCTATACCCGTAAACATGGGAGAATTAATCCATGTTCAACATAATGGTTTTGCTTTATTCAAACGAGCACAAGTTTTAGGAATGATTACTAGAAATTCGAAGGCTCTTGGTGTTGCAGGAACGCACGGAAAAACTACCACAAGCACAATGCTTGCACACATTCTAGATCAATCTACTTATAAATGTAATGCGTTTTTAGGAGGAATAGCCACGAATTTCAATTCAAATTTTGTGAGCTCTAGCACCAGCGAATTTACCGTGATTGAGGCGGATGAGTTTGATCGTTCATTCTTACA
The DNA here is from genome assembly GCA_041596895.1 of Crocinitomicaceae bacterium. Taxonomy (GTDB): domain Bacteria; phylum Bacteroidota; class Bacteroidia; order Flavobacteriales_D; family Crocinitomicaceae; genus UBA4466. The sequence continues at coordinate 18,667 of JBFHHS010000012.1, forward strand.
ACTTACACCATTCGCATCGATTATAACTTCAACAGATGCTGATCATTTAGACATATACGGTAGCAACGATACTTTTCAAGAAGGATTCCAGCAATATGTTGAATTAATTCAACCTGATGGAATACTAGTAAGACACAAAAACGTTCATCTATCTCACCCAAACTCGATTAGCTATGGATTAGATTCCGAGGCTGATTACAAGGGGCAAAACTTACGCTTTGAGCAGGGAGCATTTATTTTCGATATCAACACCCCATCAGGAACCTGGAAAAACATTGAACTTGGAATACCTGGAATACACAATGCCGAAAACGCGATAGCGTGTATTGCACTTTGCACAGAACTTGGACTTACTGAATCAGAAATCAGAGCAGGACTAAAAAGCTTTGCTGGAGTAAAACGTAGATTTGAATACCACGTAAAAACAGACAACTTAGTTTATATAGACGACTACGCGCATCACCCAACAGAAATTAACGCTTTGATTTCATCAGTTCGGCTACTATACCCAAACCAAAAAATCACTGCAATATTTCAACCACATCTATTTACAAGAACGCGCGACTTTATGTCGGATTTTTGCAGCGAATTGAGTAAAATTGACGACTTAATCTTATTGCCAATTTACCCTGCAAGAGAAGAGCCAATTACCGGAATTACAAGCGAGAAATTACTCGAAAAGATTTCGATTCAAAACAAACAAGTACTAGCTCCAATTGACGCCATAGATTACGTAACTAAAAATGCGGAAGGCGTTGTATTAACTATAGGCGCAGGAGATATTGATAAAATCATTAACCCCATTAAAATGAAGCTTTTAGAACTATGAAGATGTGGTTAAAAATAACGCTTTGGTCTCTTTTTGGAATTACCATAATTGCTTTAGGGATAAAGATTAAAACTGATTTAAATGCTCAGCTGTTGGTCGCACCAAAAATTGTAATTCATGTCGATGATGAAAATGCATTCATTAGCGAAAATGAACTTTTAGAACGATTAAAAAGAAACAATTTCGTCTTTGAAGGTCAAAAACGAGAAGAACTTGATATTGAATCCATTGAGCAATTCATAGGGTCAATTTCACAAGTAAAATCCGTTGATGTTTTTCAACAAATTAACGGCGAATGGCAGATAGATTTATACATCAGAAAACCGATTGCGCGAGTTTTCAACAAATTTGGAGAATCTTTTTACCTGGACTCGGAAGGAAACACGATGTTGACAACCCCTTCACACACTGCAAGAACACTAGTGTTTACAGGCGAAATCAAGGACAAGCCAAACAGTATTTCTGTAACGGATATTATTAACAATGATTCCTTAATAAGTATTCGAAAACTAGATGATATCTATCGTATTTCCGATTATGTTTGTAATGATCCCTTATTCCATTCAATGGTGGGTCAAATCCACTTAGAAAAGAACGGTGATTTTATCCTGGTTCCTTTGGTTGGGGATCAAAAAATAATCTTTGGTACAGCGCATTCTAACCAAGAAGTTGAATCAAAGTTTGAGAAGTTAAAGATATTTTACACAGAGGCAATAGCGTATGAAGGTTGGACCAAATACGCGGAGATTAGTCTCAAGTATGAAGACCAGATAGTTTGCAAGAAAAAGAATACAAATGAGTAAAGTAATTGTAGGATTAGATATTGGAACAACAAAAATCGCATGTTTTGTTGGACAAATGAACGAGCACGGTAAGATTGAGATTTTATCCATGGGAAAAACTGATTCCCTTGGTGTGACTCGTGGTATGGTTTCAAATATCGATAAGACAATTCTTTCGATTCGTGGAGCTGTTGCCGAAGCAGAAGAACGAATTGAAGGCGAACTAAAAATTAACACCGTTAATGTTGGTATCGCTGGTCAACACATTAAGAGTATTCAACACCGAGGAATTCTAACAAGAACAAACCTCGAAAACGAAATAGCACAATTGGACATTGATCGTTTAGTAGACGACATGTACAAAATGGCAATGCCTCCAGGAGAACAAATCATTACTGTTTTACCTCAGGAGTATATCATTGACAATGAGCAAGGCATCAAAGACCCAATAGGAATGTCTGGTGTTCGTTTAGAAGCGAACTTCCACATCATTACAGGTAACGTTGGCGCTTCTATGAACATTCATAAATGTGTTGAACGTGCTGGTTTAAAAGTTAAGAATATCATTCTTGAACCGATCGCTTCTGCTGATGCAGTTTTAACGGATGAAGAAAAAGAAGCAGGTGTAGTACTTGTTGATATCGGAGGTGGTACAACAGACGTTGCAATTTTCCACGAAGGTATTATTCGCCATACAGCGGTTATTCCTTTCGGAGGAAATGTAATTACTGAAGACATCAAAGAAGGCTGTACAATCATGAAGCGTAAAGCTGAAATGGTGAAACAACAATTCGGTTCTGCAGTTGCTAGTGAGAGTCAAGAAAACGTAGTTGTTTCTATTCCAGGATTAAAAGGACGTCCTGCTAGAGAGATTACTTTACGCAATTTGGCTAGTATCATTCAAGCAAGAATGGAAGAGATTATTGAATTAGTTCATTTCGAAATCAAAAATTCTGGTTACGAAAAGAAATTAATTGGCGGTATAGTCGTTACTGGTGGAGGATCTCAATTAGATCATATCACGCAATTGTTTGAGTATGTAACAGGAATGGATACGCGAATTGGATATCCAACTGAACACTTAGCCAATACAAACAACGAAACAATTAAAAGCCCAATGTATGCTACAGGTATTGGACTTGTATTAAAAGGGTTTGAGGACATGGAGAAAACTACTGTTCCAGAAGCAGCAAGTACAGGAGAAGTAAAAACACATTCAGAAAAAACAAGAGGCTCTTTCTTTGATTCAATTATTCAGAAGAGTAAGACTTGGTTTGCAGAAGAAGATTAATAAACATTAGACAACACAACAATTAAAAAGAAATACCATGGATTTTGAATTACCAAAAGAAACATCATCAATCATCAAAGTTATTGGTGTAGGTGGTGGAGGTGGAAATGCCGTGAACCACATGTACAGTGAAGGAATTAAAGGTGTGGAATTTTTAGTTTGTAATACCGACCTACAAGCATTAGAAATTTCTCCAGTCCCTCACAAAATTCAGCTTGGACCTTCATTAACAGAAGGACGAGGAGCAGGATCTTTACCAGAAATCGGTAAAAATGCTGCCGTTGAAAACATTGAGGAAATTAGAGAATACCTTGGAAAGGATGCTAAAATGGTATTCGTTACTGCTGGTATGGGAGGTGGAACTGGAACAGGTGCTGCGCCAGTAATTGCTCAAGTAGCGAAAGAAATGGGAATCCTTACTGTTGGTATTGTAACTGTCCCTTTCAATTTTGAAGGTCGCAAAAGACGTATTCAAGCAGAAGAAGGATTAGAAGCAATGCGTCAAAATGTAGATACATTACTTGTAATCAATAACGAACGTTTACGTGAAATCACTGGCAATCTATCTATTGGTGAAGCATTTTCAAAAGCGGATAATATTCTAGCAACTGCTGCAAAAGGTATCGCTGAAGTTATTGCTGTTACGGGTGCAATCAATGTCGATTTTAACGATGTTAGTACTGTAATGAAAGATAGTGGTGTTGCTATTATGGGTAGTGCAGCTGGAGAAGGTGACGATAGAGCAATTAAAGCTGTTACTCAAGCACTAGAGTCTCCATTATTAAACGATAATGATATTAGCGGAGCTGAATACGTACTATTGAATATTACATACGGAGATAAAGAAGTCTTGATGGATGAAATCACTGAAATAACGGATTACATTCAAGAAGCTGCAGGATCTACTGCCGATGTCATCTTTGGGCATGCTAAAGACGAATCTTTGGGAGATAAGATTAGTGTTACTGTTATTGCAACGGGATTCGCTTCATCTCCATTGACTGGATTTGAAAAAGCTCCAGAAAAGCAAGTAACTAAATTAGCTGAAGAGAAAGTAAATGAAATTACAACTCCACTTGAAACACCAACTCAACAAAACCCTTGGGCAGGTGCAAAAGAAGTTGAAGCGAAACAAGAAGAAGCTTTTCTTAAAATAAAAGAAACGAGCGACAATCCAGTTTCAGAAAAAACAGAAGCTGTTGAAAAACAAGAGGAAATTGGATTAGACTGGGGAACAACTTCTAAAACGGAAGAATCAAATACTGAATCTAAGGAAGAGGAAACGATCACACGTTTTGTTTTAGAAGACGCCGCTGAAGAATCGATGAATATCGAAGCTACAGAAACAAAACAAACATTATCCCCTGAAGAACAACAAAAGCGATCACAAGAAAGACTTTCTAGAATTCAACAATACACTCAACGCTTGAAGAAAGCTGATGGTATTCAAGAATTCGAAAATGAACCCGCTTATGTTCGTAGAAATGTTCAATTAGATGATTCCATTCCAAGTGAATCTGACAATAGCAGCAGATACAGTATTTCCAAAGATGAAAATGGAACCTCTTTAAATGGAAACAATTCATTTTTACACGATAACGTAGATTAATCATGGCATTTATTGATACGATTAATGCTGACATCAAAAAAGCGATGTTAGCAAGAGAAAAAGAAAAGTTAGCAGCACTTAGAGATATCAAATCTAAGCTCCTTTTAGAGGCAACTTCTGGCACTGGAGAGGTTTCAGATGCTGCAGCTATGAAAATAGTCATGAAACTTCACAAACAACGTGTAGAAACTTATGAACTATACATTAAAGAAGGGCGTGAAGATTTAGCGGCTGACGAAAAGTTTCAAGCTGACGTGATTGAGGCTTATATGCCAGAAATGATGACTGAAGAAGAAATAAAAAGTGAAGTTGAAGCTGCAATATCAGCAACAGGTGCTTCAGGCCCACAGGATATGGGAAAAGTAATGGGAATGTTATCTGGAAAATTAGCAGGAAAAGCTGATGGAAAGATTATTGCAAATACCGTAAAAGCCCTATTAAACAATTAAGTAATTCTACCAGATTTCATATGAAATCGTACTTATAATAAAAGCCGCCTTTACAGGAGCGGCTTTTTTTATTCAAAAAATTTAAAGAGAATTAAAACTCAACCAAATTGTTTTTAACTGCATACATTACAATACCCGTAACATTTCGAGCTCCAATTTTTTTCATTATTGACGCACGATGCCCATCAATAGTTCTTTTGCTTTTAAATAAAATATCCGAAATTTCAACCGCTGATTTTTCTTCACAAATCAACCTAATTACATCCAATTCAATCTTACTAAACTCAACTTCTTCATTTTCAAAAACTGGTTGGACAGTCCCAGATTTCACCATCTGACTTATTAATATCTTTGAAGTTCTTTCGTTCAAATAATATCCCGTCGAATAAACACAATCAATCGCTGTGATTATCTCATTTGGATCGTCATCTTTTGTAAGGTAGCCATTCGCTCCATTCTCTATCGATCTTATCACAAATTCCTGCGCATCATACATGGACAACATCAAAATCTTAATTTCTGGATATAATTTAGAAATTCTTGAAGCCGTATCCACACCATTAAGCCCTTCCATTCTAAAATCTAACAGGACAACATCTGGCTCATTCGTTTTAATCTGATCAATAATTCCTTGACCGCTTTCAGCCTCAATTATCACATTAAAATTTTCAATATTATTCAATAAACCGACCAATCCATTTCTATAAATCTCTTGATCTTCTGCTATTCCTATTTTTATCATCGCTTAATAAACTTTTGTGATTGTAACTACTGTCCCCTTATCCTTACCTAAACTACGGTCTATCTCTCCACCAATGTATTGAATTCTACTCTCAATGTTTTTAAGCCCCAATGACTCTGATCTTTCGTTCTTTACTGGAATTATTCCATTCCCATCATCGCTTATGATTAGAACTAAACCAGTTGCCGACCCCTTCAACTCAATCTGAACATTCTTAGCCTCAGCATACTTCAAAATGTTATTACATAACTCCTGTACAATGCGATATAAAGATAACTGTTCACCTTTTTCCAAAATGATAAAATCCTTTTTCTTAAAGGTAAATACAAAAGAAGTTCCACCGGATTTATTCAACTCAGAAGTAAGAAAAATCAAAGCATCAATCAAACCTAGCTCTTCCAATACATGCGGAAGTAAGTCATTTGAAATTCTCCGCACCTTTCCTGCTGCAACCCCCAGTGCCTCCATTAATTCCTTTTTTACTTCTTGGGAATCATCAATTTTTTGAGTCATAAATCGAATTGCTGTTAAAGAAGATCCGATATCATCATGCAACTCTTGGGCAATTCTCTTCTGCTCACGTTCTTTTGTATTGATCTCTGCAGCTACCAACCGTTTTTGATTTTTAAGCTCAATTTCATTGATCCGTCTTTGTTTGGCGATAATCTTGCGCTGATAGAAAACAATAAAGGCTATCAACCCCAAAGCCACCGCAACCATCGTTGCAGTCCCAATAAATAATACAAATTCTAATTCTTCTCTTTCTGCCATAAAAACAAGGAATAATGTAATGTTAGTAGGATAAATAGGACGCCATGAATGTATCCATGATAATCAACGTACTCTTCCTTTGGCATTGCAATCGCATACTCTATAAATTTCTTTTCAAACAAAAACACAAACAATGTTCCTGCGAAGTAGATAAAATATCCCGTAGATAACCAAAAATAGGAGTTTCGTTCAAGGTAAATATCTTCGACATTTCGCAAAAGTTGGACAAAAAAACCGACTAAGATGATAAATACCAATATTGCCTCAACAAAACGTTGATTTGAATTGAACACCCAAATTGACTCCCAATTTAGAACATTAATTATCGAAAAACCATAATAGATTATACTTAGGGCAATAATAACTCGTTTCCAGATGATATTATTTGCCTTCTTATAAAAGATAAAAGCTATTATCCCATATTCGACATAACTGTAGAAATGAAACATAGGTAAATTATTCTTGGTTTCTTGAGGAATGTCATATATACGAAC
>JBFHHS010000013.1:0-25603 GCA_041596895.1 Crocinitomicaceae bacterium
AAAGTAACTGTTGGTGAAGAGAAAACAGGTGAATGGTGTGGATGGTGTCCTCGTGGTGCTGTTGCTTTAGCTAATATGTCTTTATCTAACCCAAATGATTTTATCGGTATTGCAGTTCACAATGGTGATGCTATGGCGGTAGCTTCTTACGATGGAAACATTGGAACTTATGTTCCTGGTGGATATCCTGGAGGTGGAGTTGACCGTGTTGAGGCGGGAGATCCTTCTGATTTCTTAACTATGCACAACGCACGTGCAGGTATGGTTCCTCCAGCTTCTGTTACTGCAACAGGTGAGTATGATGGAACAAACGTAACTGTTACTATCTCTGCTGATTTCGTAGGTTCTTTATCTGGAGATTACAGATTAGCTGCTGTCTTAATAGAAGATAATGTTGCAGGTGCTGGTCAAGTTAACTATTACAATGACGGTACTTCTGGTGCAATGGCTTTCCCTAACACAGGTTCTATGCCTAACTTTGATTTCGTTGGTGGTGGTGCTACTGTAACTCCATACAACCATGATCACGTTGCAAGAGCTTTAGGTGATGATGAGATCAATGGTGCTTCAGGTTCTTTACCAGCGTCAGTTTCTGCTGGAACTACAGAGTCACATACATATACAATTGCACAAGATGCTGCATGGGCAATGGGTAATATGCACGTTGTTGGTATGTTGGTAAATGGTTCTACTGGTGAGATTTTAAATGCTGGTCAAGGTTCTCTTACTTTGTTAGGATTGAACGATGTTGAAGCTAATAACTTTAATGTTACTGCTATGCCTAACCCAACAAATGGTGTTTCTAACATCGTTGTTGATTTAGATGTTGCTGCTGACATGAACTTAGTTGTTGTTGATATGGTTGGAAATGTTGTTTACAACATGGAAAGCACAAGCTTAAATGCTGGTTCTTACCAAACATCTATCGATTTATCTAACAATGCTAACGGTGTTTATTTTGCACAAGTTACATTAAACGGTACTGTGAAAACAGTTAAAATTATCGTTGAAAAATAATTAGTGTTTATATGCTAATCAAGAGCCCTGGATGTATTTCCAGGGCTTTTTTGTTTTATATTTGAGTATGAAAAGAATTATTATTTTTTGCTTGTTGATTGCAAGTTATAGCCATGGTCAGCAAACTGTAGGAGTGTTTCAATTTACTCCGGAAGCATTTCCAGGATATACGCTTTTTGCACCCGCTAATGTGGAGACAACCTACTTAATTGATAACTGCGGAAACCTTCAGTTTCAATGGGGGAGCAATTATACAACAGGACATTCTGTTGAACTTTTGGAAAACGGCACGTTGGTGCGTGCATGTAAATTCGACAATAATTCACCAATTACCGGTGGTGGCGGTGGTGGAAGAATTGAAGCTATTCGACCTGATCAGACCATTGCATGGTTTTTTGAGTACTCAAATGATACTGTTCGCTTGCATCACGATTTTGAGCCCTTGCCAAATGGAAACTTTTTGATGATAGCTTGGGAGTTAAAAACACAGCAGGAAGCAATTGCCGCTGGAAGAGATCCGTTATTAGTCGGGGGAAGCGGTTTATGGCCAGATCAGATAATTGAATACAACCCGGTGACAGATCAAATTGTGTGGGAATGGAGTTCTTGGGATCATTTAATTCAAGATTACGATCCTACAAAACCAAATTTCGGGGTAGTAGCAGATCATCCAGAATTGTTCGATTTAAACTTTGATAAAGGTAATAGCGCAGCAGATTGGCAACATTTAAATTCAGTTGCTTACAATGCAGATTTAGATCAAATTTTATTCGGAAGTCCTGCTTGGAATGAAGTTTATATCATAGATCATAGCACAACAACATTGGAAGCGGCGTCTCATTCTGGTGGAAACTCCGGAAAGGGTGGGGATATTTTATATCGATGGGGAAATCCTGAAATGTATGGTGCTGGTGATAGCACAGATAGATTGTTATTTGGTCAACACGACCCGCATTGGATTAAATCTAGTTACCCGCACGGTGATAAAATCATTATTTATAATAATGGAAAAGATAGAGCGCCTATCCAATATTCAACTGTAGATATAATTGCACCAGTCATTTTGCCAAATGGCGATTATGAAATGAACGTTTCTAACCAATTCTTGCCTGATGTTCAAGATTATATTTATACAGCTCCAAATCCAACGGATTTTTATAGTCAAAATATTTCAGGAGCTGAAATGCTTCCAAATGGAAATATTATGATTTGTGAAGGTGCAAGTGGTCATTTCTTTGAAATCGATGATTCGGAGAATATTGTTTGGGATTATGTTAACCCAGTTGTAACGGATTCAATTCTTGCTCAAGAGCAAGTGGTTCCAGGTACGTCAAACCTATTAAATCGTGCATTTCGTGCGCGTAGATTGGCACACGATTATCCTGGAGTGTTGGCGTTGCCGCTCACAAACAGTGGTCCTTTGGAACGTGACCCATACCCAACCAATTGTGAAACGCAATTGAATATCGATGAGGTTAATTCAGAACATTTATTAGTTTATCCTTCTCCTTCTTTGGATGTGATTTTTGTTGAAGGGGTAAATGAGAATGAGTCTTTTAGCATAGTAAATGCACTGGGTGAAGTTATTTTAGTAGGTAAATTCAATTCAAATTCTATCGACATCGAGTCTTTGGAAGAAGGAATCTATTTTTTATCTGTTGAAAGCACAAATAGCGTTCAAAAACAGACTGTTTCATTTCTTAAAAGATAGGTAGGGCTACATTCACAGAATTCGTTCTAAGGATTGAATTAATTGGTTAGAGAAAGCTGAATTACAAATGGTTTTAGTACCTTTATCAGCTTCAAAAGACCCTATATGTCAAAAACCAGAAAACAAGACGCGTTAGATTATCATTCAACAGGAAAGCCTGGAAAGATAGAGGTTGTACCCACTAAACCCTATGCTTCTCAACGTGATTTATCCTTGGCGTATTCGCCAGGTGTTGCTGTACCTTGTTTAGAAATTGAGAAAAATCCGGAGGATGTTTACAAATATACGAGCAAAGGAAACCTTGTAGCCGTAATTTCAAACGGAACTTCTGTTCTTGGACTCGGTGATATTGGTCCAGAGGCATCAAAGCCAGTAATGGAAGGGAAAGGACTCCTGTTTAAGATATTTGCGGACATCGATGTGTTTGATATTGAGGTAGATGCAACTGACCCTGAAATTTTCATTCAAACAGTAAAAGCAATTGCCCCGACTTTTGGTGGAATTAACTTAGAAGATATCAAAGCACCAGAAGCCTTTGAAATTGAGCGTAGACTTAAGGAAGAGTTGAATATTCCAGTGATGCATGATGACCAACACGGAACGGCAATTATTTCTTCTGCTGCTTTATTGAATGCTTTAGAACTTGCAAAAAAGAAAATTGAGAAAGTAAAAATTGTTGTTTCAGGAGCAGGCGCTTCAGCTTTGTCCTGTGCGAAATTATATCACGCACTTGGTGCAAAAATTGAAAATATATTCATGTTCGATTCGAAAGGATTGATTTATGAAGGCCGTCAAGATTTAGACGACACAAAAAAGCTTTTTTCTAAACATAAGAAGTCAGTTGAATTTGCTGATGCCTTCAAAAAAGCAGATGTATTCTTAGGACTTTCTCGCGGTGGCTTGGTTGATAAGGAAATGATTAAAAAGATGGCGAAAGATCCAATTGTGTTTGCTTTGGCTAATCCAGATCCTGAAATTTCATACAAGGATGCAACTTCAGTGCGTAAGGATATCATTATGGCCACAGGAAGGTCGGATCATCCTAACCAAGTGAACAATGTTCTTGGTTTCCCTTTTATTTTTAGAGGCGCTTTAGATGTTAGAGCAAAAACGATAAACGAAGAAATGAAGTTGGCTGCTGTGCATGCCATAGCTTCGCTAGCTAAAGAATCTATTCCTGAAGAAGTGATCGAGGCTTATGGTGAGAAAAATATCTCGTTCGGTAGAGATCAGTTTATTCCGAAACCTTTAGATCCACGTTTGATTTATTACGTAGCACCGGCTGTTGCGAAAGCGGCCATGGATTCGGGTGTGGCTCAAGCACCGATTGAAGATTGGGATGCTTACGAAATGGAATTAAAGAATCGTCTTGGCTTAGATAATAAACTGATTAGAAATATTACTGAGAAAGGTCAACGATCTCCTAAGCGTGTAGTGTTTGCTGAGGCGGATAATATTAAAATCTTAAAAGCGGCGCAAACTGCTTTTGAAGAAGGTGTAGCAATTCCAATTTTATTGGGGCGTAGAGCAAAGATAGAATCGCTAATTGAAGAATATAGTATCGAGTTTTCTGAAGTAGAAATTGTAGACCCTAAATCAGATGAAGAAACAGAACGTAGAGAACGATTTGGACTAACATTTTTTGAAAAACGCATGAGAAAAGGCGTTACGGAATATGAAGCAATTCAAATTATGCGAGAAAGAAATCATTTCGGAGCTATGATGGTTGAAATGGGAGATGCGGATGCAATGATTTCTGGTATTACACGTAATTATAGAGATGTTGTTCGACCTGCAATTCAAACTGTGGGACTTCAAAAAGACATGACAAAAGTGGCAGGTGTTTATATATTGAACACAAAACGTGGACCATTATTCCTTGCTGATACTACGATTAATTTAAATCCTACTGCTGAAGATATTGCTGAAATTACTTCAAATGTGGCCAAGACTATTCGTAAATTTAAAGTTACTCCAAGAGTTGCATTATTGAGCTATTCAAACTTTGGTTCTGCCTTTGGTGATGATGCTAAAAAAATGTCTAAAGCCGTTGAAATCATCCGTGAGAATGACCCAAACTTAATCGTTGATGGTGAGGTTCAAGCGAACTTTGCACTGAATAATGCGTTGATGAATGAACAGTTTTCTTTTTCAACTTTGGCAAATAAGAAGGTTAATACATTGATATTCCCTAACTTGTCCGCTGGAAATATTGCTTACAAACTTTTACAAGAAATGACTGAAGGTGATGCCATCGGCCCTGTACTTGTAGGATTGAAAAAATCTATTCACGTTTTACAAATGGGTTCATCCGTTCGTGAGATTATCAATATGGTTAAGGTTGCAGTGGTAGATGCACAAAACAAATAAGAATGATAGGACAACTAAACGGTAGATTGATTGAAAAAAACCCAACGGACTTAATTGTCGATTGTGGTGGTGTTGGCTATGAAGTGAAAATTTCATTGAATACGTTTAGTGCACTTGGTTCAAACGAAAATGTGCGTGTTTATACCAAATTAGTTGTTCGAGAGGATGCGCAAATATTATATGGCTTTGCAGATGTTGTCGAACGAGAAATGTTTAATCACTTAGTGTCGGTTTCAGGTATCGGTCCTAATACGGCAATGATCATGTTATCTTCACTTGTTCCAGAAGAAATAGCTGGTGCTATTCAGTCTGAAGATGTAAAAACGATTCAAAGTATAAAGGGGATTGGAGCAAAAACAGCTCAACGTGTCATTATCGATTTGAAGGACAAAATGTTAAAAATGGCATTTTCAACTGAAAATATCTTCAATTCAAACAATACTAATCAATTTGATGCGTTAACAGCATTGGTTTCCTTAGGGTTCGATAAGAAAACTGCTGAAAAAGCAGTTGATAAAGTAAGTACAGGCGAAGAGTCTGTAGAACAGTTGATTAAGGAAGCATTGAAAATACTATAGATTGAGAACTATCAAATTACTACATATGAAATTTACTTTTGTCATGCTATTATTTATAGCTGGCTCGAGTTATGGTCAGGATACTTTGATATATCCAATAAATAATAATGTTGACCCTACACAAACTACCACTCAAAGTTTTGATTTAGGTGATCCTACTTCTGTTCAACCTACAATTGTATATGATCCAGCTACAGGAACTTACATCTTTCAAGAAACCATTGGTGGATTGAATTATCGTAATCCTTCCATGATGACGTTGGAGGAGTACATTGAATATGAACGTCAAAAATCATTGCAAGACAATTGGAAAGAAAAAATTGACGAACAAACAGCAGAAAATCAACCCTTAGAGTTTCCGATTAAGATTGGAAGTAAAGTCTTCGAAAACTTCTTTGGCTCGGATCAAATTACCATTCGACCTCAAGGTAGTGTCGAACTTTCTTTTGGAGTGAATTCCTCTCGTTACGATAATCCTTTGATTCCTGTCAAACAACGAAAAATTACTCGTTTTGATTTCGATCAACAAATTAATTTGAATCTAGTCGGACAAATAGGGACTAAATTGAAATTGGGGGTGAGTTATAATACTCAGGCCGCGTTTGATTTTGATAATGTTTCGAAACTTGAATATGCAGGTGACGAAGATCAGATTATTCAAAAAATTGCCTTAGGAAACGTTGCAATGGAATTACCTACTTCATTGATTCAAGGTTCTCAAACATTGTTCGGTGCAAGTACGCAATTGAAATTTGGAAAGACTACAGTAGATTTAATTGCAGCTTCTTCTAAAGGGAAAAGACAAGAAATCAATATTACGGGTAAAGCTCAGGTTCAAGAATTTGAATTGTCTGCGGATAATTATGAGGCGAACCGTCACTACTTTTTAAACTTGTATCATAAAGACCATTATGATGAAGGCATGTCAACTCTTCCGATTGTTAATTCTACGATTAACATTAATCGTATGGAAGTTTGGTTAACGAACAGAACAAACAATACAGAGAATACTAGAAATATTATTGCATTTACGGATTTAGGTGAATCGAAAGCTTCTAACTGTGAGGGTGATCCTGGTTCTTACTCTGGTTCAGATTTACCGTCCAATGATGCCAATGGAATTTACCAATGGGCGGCAGTAGCAGAGCCAAATATTAGAACATTCGTTAATTCTGTAGCTGCATTAAGCAGTCAAGGGACACAACCTGGACCTTTTGAACAAGCTGTCCACTACGAAAAAGTAGAGAATGCAAGAAAATTAACTGAGCAAGAGTTTACCTACAATGCGCAGTTAGGTTTTATTTCTCTAAATCTTCCTTTAAATAATGATGAAGTTTTAGCTGTAGCTTATGAATATACATACCGTGGAGAAACGTATCAAGTTGGTGAGTTCTCTACCGATGGTATCGATGGGCAAGATGCACTTTTATTGAAGTTAATTAAACCAACAATCACTAATCCTAAAAATAAATTGTGGGATTTAATGATGAAAAACGTTTATTCAATCGGTGCTTATCAAGTTGATCAAGTTGGATTTAGATTGGATTTACTTTATAATAACCCAGCAACTTCATTAATTGTTCCTTTCTTTCCTGCGGATAATCTAGGGGCGAATATTACTGGAATTGATGATAAACAATTGGTAACTTTATTGGAAATGGACAAGATTAACCAAAACAACCAACCTTTCTCGGATGGTGTTTTCGATTTTGTTCCAATTCAATTTAATGGAAATAGAGCCGAAAATGGTGGTACGATAAATACTAGAAATGGTCGTGTATATTTCAGTACAGTAGAACCATTTGGTAAAACCCTAGCGGATAAACTTGAAGCGGCAGGTGTGTCTGATGTGATCATTGATCGTGTGGCATATACGGAGCTATATGATTCGACAAAAACGGCTGCACAACAAATCCCAAGTAAAAATAGATTTAGCTTTAAAGGTGAGTACCAATCGTCAATTACATCAGATATCCCATTAAATGCATTGAACGTTCCTGAAGGGGCCGTTTCTGTTACTGCTGGAGGAATCAAATTGACCGAGGGTGTGGATTATACCGTAGATTACAACTTAGGTCGTGTTAAGATTTTAAATACAGGGATCCTAGAGTCGAATACTCCAATTAAAATTTCAATTGAAAGTAATTCAGTTTTTGGATTCCAGTCGAAATCGTTGTTTGGCGCCAGGGTGGCCCATCGTTTTAGTAATCGACTAAATATTGGAGCTACTTGGATGCGAATGATGGAGCGTCCAGTAACACAAAAAGTAGATATTGGTAGTGAACCATTCAAGAACAATATTGTTGGACTGGATTTACAATACCGTACAGAGGTTCCTTTCTTAACAAAGTTAGTGGATTACCTTCCAGTAATTTCTACAAAAGAAAAATCTACATTCTCTTTTACAGGTGAATTTGCTCATTTGATTCCGGGTCAACCAAAAGCAATTAACAAGGACGGAACTTCATATATCGATGATTTTGAAGGTTCGCAAAGTACAATTGATTTAAAGTCTGCGGCAGCTTGGAGGTTAGCTTCAGTTCCTCAAGGTCAAATTGATTTGTTCCCAGAAGCTGTAAATAAAGATCTGACTGCTGGTTTTAAACGTTCTAAAACGGCTTGGTATACAATTGACCCATTGTTTTATCAAAGTAATAATCTTACACCTGAGCACATCGTAAATGATCCAACTCAATTGGCTGATAGTAGAATGCGTGCGGTAAATCAAAAAGATATCTGGCCAAACTGGGATCCTCAATATGGGTCAATTCAGAATGTTCAGATGTTAGAATTTGGATACTATCCAAAGGAACGTGGAATGTATAACTACGATACAACAAATACTGTTAATGCTGATGGAACATTTACAAACCCTGAGAATCGTTGGGGTGGGATAATGAGAGCATTAACAACAACGGATTTTGAACAAACGAACGTCGAGTATATTCAATTGTGGGTAATGGACCCATTTAACATTGATGCTGAAAATGTAGATCCTAATGCAACGCATAATGGTGGTGATTTATATTTTAATCTAGGTAATATCAGTGAGGACATCCTTCCAGATTCTAGAAAGAGTTTTGAGAATGGATTGCCTGCAACAGGTTCATTTATTGATGATAATCTTGATACAACAGTATGGGCGCGTGTTTCTACGCAACAAATTGTTGTGAACGCTTTCGACAATGATCCCGATGCAAGAGTAAATCAAGATATTGGATTGGACGGATGGAACAATGCGGATGAACGTGTACATTATTCTAATTACGTTACATGGGTGCAAAATAACTCTGTTCTTTCTCCGGCTGTAAAAGCACGTATGATTGCCGATCCTTCGAATGATGATTACAATTATTATCGTGATGACAATTATGATGCGCAAGAATTAAACATTCTAGAACGATATAAGAAATACAACGGAATGGAGGGGAATTCCCCGACAACCGAAATGTCTGATACTGCGAATGCAGATGGTTATCCAACTTTAGGTACAAATTCTCCGGATGTTGAGGATGTAAACCAGGATAATAACTTGTCTGAAACTGAAAGCTATTTCCAATATAAAGTGAGCCTTCGTCCGAATGATATGCAAGTTGGACAAAACTTCATTACTGATGTTCAAACATACGACAAAGGAAATGGCGATATCGAGAAATGGTATCAATTGAAAATTCCAATCCGTGATTTCGAAAAGAAAATCAATGGAATTAATGATTTTAGATCGATTCGTTTCATGCGAATGTTCATGAAAGGTTTTGATGAAGAAGTATTGTTGCGTTTTGCACGTTTGGAGTTTATTCGAGGAGAATGGAGAAGATTCTATGACGATTTAACTGAACCAGGTGAGGGGGTTGTTGTAGATCCAAACCTTACGACATTTAATATTGGCGCTGTAAACATTCAGGAAAATGATAAGCGTGAACCAATTGAATATAAAGTTCCACCAGGAATTACACAAGAGGTTGATCCTTCTCAAACGTTCCAACGATTATTAAATGAGCAATCATTGAGTTTAGAAGTGTGTGATTTGCAAGATGGTGATGCAAGAGCAGCTTACAGAAATGTGCAGTTTGATGTTAGAGCATACAAGAAACTTAAAATGTATGTTCACGCAGAGGAAGTAGATCCTTTGAAGCCTTTGGATGATGATGATGTTACTTTATTTGTGCGTTTAGGGACGGATTTTACTGACAATTATTATGAATACGAATTTCCATTAAAGACAACTGCTTGGGGTGCCAGCGTTGATACTGATATTTGGCCAGAGGAGAACTTCATGGAAATAGTGTTTGATGATTTACTGAGTCTGAAACAAGATCGAAATGAACTGATTAATGCAGGTTCTACAAATGCTTCATACGTGATTGAGTATGCTAAAGTAGATCCTAAGAATGAGGAAAGAGTAATTAAAGTAAAAGGAAGTCCAAACCTTCAAGGAATTAAAATGATGATGATCGGTGTGCGTAATCCTCACAAAGATTCTCATGTAAACGATTCTTGGGCTGAAGATGGTGATCCAAAATGCGCCATTGTTTGGGTAAATGAGTTGCGATTAACAGACTTCGTGAGTGAAGGTGGATCTGCTGCGGTTGCGCAAATGCAAGTACAGTTGGCTGATTTTGCCAATGTAAGTATGTCTGGAAATTACTCTGGTATTAACTGGGGTTCTGTTGAAAGTAGAGTTCAAGAACGTCAACGAAATGAGCAAATTGGATTCGACATGAATGCTAATGTTCAATTGGGACAATTCTTTGGTAAACAAGCGAAGGTTTCATTGCCATTTTTCTATGGATACTCAATGGGAATTATCAATCCTGAGTACGACCCATTTAACCCTGATATCAAGTTAAAAGATTACGAAGATGCAGCGCTTAGAAAGGAGCGTGCTAAGCTAGGGCAAGATTTCACTGAACGTAAATCATACAATTTCACAAATGTTCGAAAGGAAATGAAGGCGGGCGCAAAACCTAGATTCTGGAGAATTTCTAATTGGTCTGCCAATTATGCTTATTCGGAGAACTATGAACGCGATTTTAATACAAACTACGATAGAACTAAAACTTGGAGTGGTGGATTGAATTATAATTATTCATTCGATGTGAAACCTGTAACTCCTTTTAAAAATGTGAAGTTCTTGAAAAAATCAAAATGGTTCGCTTTAGTGAGGGATTTTAATTTTTACTTGAAACCGAAAAATGTTTCTTTTGGTACTGATTTATTAAGAACGTATAACGAACGTCAGGTTAGAAATAACATTGTTCCTGATTATGAATTCGCTCCAGTCTATATGAAACTTTTTAACTGGAATCGTGATTATGCCTTAGCATATGATATTACGAAGAAGTTGAAATTTAATTTTACGGCGAATAACCGATCTATTTTTGAGGAAGCCGATGGACAAGTTGATCGTAAAGAAGATCCAGATGGATACCGAGTATTTCAAGATTCAATTAGATCTCAGATGGCGACATTTGGTAAAGCAATGGACTATACTCACAATTATAGTTTAAACTATACACTACCACTTGATAAAATACCAGCGACGGATTGGATGAATGCCAGCATTAAATACGATGCAACATATAATTGGCAACGTGCTCCATTAGCACAATCTTCTTTCGGAAATACAGTTCAGAATAGTCGTAATATTAATATGACAGGTCAGTTGAACTTTACAAACTTATACAACAAGGTTCCTTTCTTTAAAAAGGTGAACAAAGGTTCAAACTCGAGTCGAAGAGGTGTGAGCAGTGTAAATGATAATAAAAGTAAAGGAGACGGAAAACCAGAAGAAAAAGAGGAAGAAGTTACTTCGGATGAACCAGAGAAACCTGAGTCTGAAATGACGAAGAAAGAACTTCGTGAAAAGAGAAAGAAAGAACGTAAAGAGAAACGTAAAAAGAAAAAAGAAGAACGCCAGAAAAAACGTAATGGAAAAGTTCATCCAGTAGCTGGTTTCTTGGCAAGATTGGTCATGAGTGTGCGTAACGTGTCAGGAACGTATGCGCTGACAGACGGAACTTTATTGCCTGGATACAACCAGGAAGTTGGTATACTTGGATTTAATCCAAGCTTCAATGGTGGAATGGCAGGATTCATTTTTGGTCAGCAACGTTATGATCTTTGGGGACGTGAAACTGGATACAATGTAGCTGAAACGGCTCGAGATAATGGGTGGTTAGTTCAAAATGAAAACTTGAACAAGCAATACACAAACTCGCATTCTAAGAATTTAAATATTAGAGCGAGTCTCGAACCAATGAAAGACTTAACAGTTGAGTTAACGGTTTTAAGAACGTACTCGAAAAGTCAAAATGAATTCTTTAGATGGAACTCTACAACTTCTGATTTTGAAAGTCAAAGTAAAGTGGAGGTTTCTACTTTAACATATTCGAATGTTTCTATTAACTCTGCATTTACTGCATTAGGCGATGGGTATAAATCTTCGGTATTTGATAACCTTTTGGCGAACAGAAAAGAAGTATCGCAACAACTAGGTAAAGAAAACGGAAATTCTACTCAATTGAACTCTGGTTATTACGATGGTTACGGAGGAACGCAGCAGGAAGTTGTTCTTGGGGCATTTATGACTTCTTATACGCAACGTAAAGTGAACGAGAAAAATATCAATCCAGTTAAAAATTTACCACTTCCAAACTGGTCAATTAATTACAATGGATTGAAGAACTTTAAGTTCATGAAGAAGCATTTGAGAAACTTCGTGTTACGCCATGCGTATAGTTCAACCGTAAGTATTTCAGGAATGCAATCAAATCTTGCGGCTGAGTTTGATAACAATGGAGACGCAACAGCACGTGATTTGAATAGTAACTTTATTGCTCAAAGTCAGATTCAAAATGTTGTCATTAGCGAACGTTTTTCTCCGCTAATCGGAATGGATGCAACATGGATCATAAAAGGACAAGGTTTAATTACAAAATTCGAATACAAGAAGGATCGTTCAGCAACATTATCATTAAACAATAATCAAGTTACGGAAGTCTTAGGTGATGAGTGGGTAATCGGTGTTGGTTATAAATTTGCAAAAGTTAAATTGCCTTTTGAAAAGATTCCTGCGAGTCCAGTTAACTTGCGATTCGATTTTTCATTTAGAGATAATTTAACGGTAATTCGTAAAGTCGTAGAAAATACAAATCAGGCAACTGCTGGTCAGAAAGTAATCTCTATCAAAGCTTCAGCTGATTACAATATGTCACGTTACTTAACGCTTCAATTGTACTACGATCAGACCTTAAATACACCGAAGATTGCAACGTCGTATCCTACAGGAAATCTAGCGGCAGGTATCAGGTTACGATTCAATCTGGCTGGAGTTCAATAATGATGATTCGTCAAATTGAACCAAAAGACGTAGCTGCGGTCATGGATTTAATTCGTGGGCTTGCAGAATATGAAAGAGATTTGGCTTCTGTAAAGAATACAACAGAACGGCTAACTGCAGATATCTTTGAGCATCATTACTGTGATTCTTTAGTTGTTGAAGTAGATGAAGTCATTGTTGGTTTTGCTCTTTATTATACTTCTTATTCTACATGGAAGGGCCCTTGTTTGTACTTGGAAGATTTATTCGTTTTACCAGAATTTCGTGCTAAAGGTCTAGGTTCAAAACTATTCGATCAACTTGTCGATTTGGCAAGAGTTAATGGTTTCGCAAGAATGGATTGGCAAATCATAAATTGGAATCAACCTGCTATTGATTTTTATGAGAGAAAAAATGCTGTGATTGATCGTGAATGGTTAAATGGTCGTATCTTTTTTCCTGAAAACGAAGAAAAATGAATATTCTAATAGCTGGAGGAACAGGATTGATTGGACAGGCGCTAAGTGAACATTTAGTCCATGATGGTCATGAAGTGAAAGTTTTATCACGATCAAAAGGAAAAGGACTAATTACTTGGGATGTCAAAGCAGGAATTATTGAATCGAATGATTTAGGAGAAATAGAAGTTCTGATTAATTTGAGCGGAGCAGGGATCGCGGAAAGAAACTGGACGAATTCACGGAAAAAAGAATTGCTCGATTCACGTGTCGAAACAACAAAAGTGCTTTTCGCTCATAAAGAAAAAATGCCAAAGCTTAAGCAATATATTTCTGCTTCCGGAATTACGTGTTATGGAAACGGGTTAAATGAAAATGGGTATAAAGAGTCAGACGATTTTGGAACGGACTATATTTCAACTCTAGTTCAAAAGTGGGAAGCAGCAGCTGACTTATTCCAAAATCATGTGATTACGGCAAAAATCCGTACCGGAATTGTTTTGTCGGCAAAAGGAGGGGCTTTGGAAAAGATGCTAAAGCCAATGAGATACGGTTTAGGAGCACCAATCGCAAGTGGCAGGCAAATACTCCCATGGATTCATATCGATGATTTAACGGCCTTATTTGTCCACGTAATTAACAAGGAGCTAAGTGGGGCGTATAATGCAAACGCCGGGAATACATCAAATAAAGAATTTACTAGAACGCTAGCCGGGTCCATTGGTAAAAAGATTTGGTTACCAGCAGTTCCCGGATTTATGATGAAGTTTATGTTAGGCGAAATGGCTACCCTTCTTATCAATGGAGTGCATGTTTCCAATGAAAAAATCAAAAAGACGGGATTGACTTTTAAATACCCAACCTTGGACCTTGCTTTAACTCAATTGGAATTAAAGTAAATCATTGGCCAAATTTGCCAATTCAGAACGTTCACCTTTTTCAAGTTTCACATGAGCAAACAAGGGTTGTCCTTTTAAACGGTCAATTAAGTATGCCAATCCATTACTATTTTCATCTAAATAAGGGGTGTCAATTTGATTCACATCTCCAGTAAAAACAATTTTGGTGTTTTCCCCAGCTCGGGTAATAATTGTTTTGATTTCATGAGGCGTTAAGTTCTGCGCTTCATCAACAATAAACATAATATTTGATAAGCTTCTACCTCGAATAAATGCCAAAGGTGTAATCACAATTTTTCCATTCTCTTCAAGTTCTTCTATGGCTTTTCGTTTTTTCTCATTCTCGCCAAATTGAGATTTAATAAACTTTAGATTATCCCAAAGCGGTTCCATGTAAGGGCCAATTTTATCGTTGGCATCACCAGGTAAAAAACCGATTTCATTATTTGATAATGGAACAATCGGTCTAGCCAGAATGATTTGTTGAAATTTATTACTTTGTTGTAAAGCTGAAGCAAGTGCCAACAAGGTTTTTCCTGTTCCTGCTACACCTTGCAAAGCAACAAGCTTAACATCATTGTTAAGAAGGGCATGTAATGCAAATGCTTGCTCAGAGTTTTTAGGTTTAATTCCATATGTAAACTCTTTTTCAATACGTTCTATTAAGTCTAATTTTTGATTGTAAACTGCTAGCGACGATGATTTCCCATTTTTTAATATGTAATAACCGTTTGCAATTTTTTGATTTCCAAGAATCCCGCCTTCTTCAATTCTACCTTTCGTGAATATTTGACGGATCTGATCAGAGTCTATATTTTCAATCGTTTGAACCGAGCTGGATTGCGCCATATCGGAATTGACTTTCCCCGTTTCATAATCCTCAGCATTAATTCCTAAAGCCTTCGCCTTAATTCGAAGATTGATGTCTTTAGTGACCATCACGACCTCTCTTTTCGGTTCTCTTTCTTTTAAGAATAATGCAGCATTAATGATTTTATGATCGTTTTTACCTCTGGCGTAGATGCTCTCAGCATTTATACCGGATGGTGTTGTTTCAAGAATTACTTTAAAGCTGCCTAGTCCTTTTCCTAATGGAATCCACTCTTGTAGTCCACGTTCTGCAGAAAGTTTATCAATAAATCGAATGACTTCACGAGCCGAAAAGTTTTTTGTATCATGACCAATTTTGAAATTGTCCAATTCTTCTAACACTGTAATAGGAATAGCAACATCGTTTAATCCGAATGTTGAGATAGATTGATGGTCGTGTAAGAGCACTGAAGTATCAATAACGAATATTTTTTTCTTCTTAGGCATAGGCGTGATTTTAGCTTTAAGTTAAAAGTTAAATACATAAATCACGCCGAAATCAGATCCTACTTATTGACAATAAAATGTTGAAGACTAAAGTGTTGCCTGATTGCAATAATCAGTTACTGAGCATCGTTTAGGGGCAATTAAGGGAGCGGGATGTTATCGGAAATTATCTTCTTCAAAGGAATATTTATCCTACAATAAACTGAGCGTAAATCTGTTGAGTCTAAATTGATTGTAACAGGAGTATAGTTGATTGTCCACATGATTTTATTAGTAGAATCTGCCAACAATTTTGGAGGATAATTCCCGGTGTAAAACATCATAGAACTATCTGATTTTCTCATATTCATTGGGGGTGAAAATAACAAACGTACCTTTTGATCCTCTTTTGTCATGATTCCTCGGTTGAACAATGTTTGGAGGAAAGTTTCATTATTTTTTAGGGTAGATAAGTATAGTGAGAATCCTGATACTTGCACATTCTTGTATTTCGTTACTTCGGTAACGTTGAAATCATCGTCAAGTTCGGATTCGATATATTTCTCTCTTATAGTTTGAATTCCACCTTGACGAAATGCTGCTTCTCCATCCCAAACTTCAAGAAATTGATCGGTTGGAAAACTAATTTTTTTACCGAGGGAAGTTATCAATTTATAAATCGGATCTTTTTTACTTCGTTTTAGCCGATCTATATCAACATTGAGACTGATAATGTTTTTAGAAAATTCTTGTTCATAAAACATTGATGTTGTATTTCGAAGTTCAAATAAAATTGAATCGAATTGCGTGATTTTCGTATTTAAAATCAAATTACTTGAATCGTTTGATAACGATATAATCGCTGATTCTATACCATATTCTTGTAATTCTTTCGTTTTAACCTGAGCAATAATTTGATTCTCTTCTAAATATTTTTTGTTGATGAAGGAACGCCATTCTGGAGAAATTTCATTGCGCTTCTTCACGCGAATTCGAATCAATGTTTCATTGAAACGTTTGCCTTTATAAAACAACATCCAATCGTCTCCATACGCCATATAAATATGTTCTTTCGGAGATAAGTAAACGGGAGTATTGTATATTGTGGTGTCTCTAATCTCGACAAATTTAACGAGGTGTTCTACACCTTCACGAACCTTACTGCTATCACGAACGGTAAGCATTACACCGGCATCTTCAAATTTATGATCGTTTTCATTTAAGAAAAAATAGACTGGAGCCTGAAGGTCTAACCCATAGTTTTTACCTTGACTGAGCATGAAGTCAGGGGAAATGAAATCTCTAAAGGGAAGCTTGTAATAAAATAATGTTTTTGAAAGTGATCGTGACAAAGTCAGCACATTCGTCTCACCAATAATATCACCGTCGGGAAGTCTATCGTGTATTTGGGCTGGCAAATCCGATTCACTCTCCCAAGGCTTCAAATAAAGCACCGCAGATAAACTCCCTGCAAGGATAAAAATAATAAGGAGATTACGATACATGGTTAAAAGATACTTACTTCGAAATAACGTACATGCTATTGATTAAATCAAGAATGTATTTATCCGAATCTCCTTGAGCATCAAAGTCATAAGTCAAGTTGAACGAAGTGCTTGAATCAGATGTATTCGTAGAAGTTAAAGCTACTTTTCCTGATTTTCCGCGTACAACATCTATCATTTCATTTTCACTATCACTAAAGAGCTCACGTGGAAGGCTCTCAATTGCCAACCCTAAATCAGCATAACCATAAATGATTCCACTTTTCTTGGCAGCTTTTGCATCTTTTTTGGCTAGTGCATTTGTCCCATAACCTTCTGCATGGTTTTTAACTAAGTTTTCATCATTAGTTAAAATGAATAAGTCATTTTTCATTAAAATATATAGCGGAGCAGAATTTAAAACACCACGATCAATCACCCAGTAATCTCCATCGTTGTGACATTCTTCCGTTAAACGAGAAACCCGTTGTAAAATACGGTTTGGAATGTCTGATCTATCTGTAGAAAATCCAACTGTAAAAATAGGCATGTCTTCTTCTGATTCTTCTTCTAATTCAATATACTCAAACGTTTCTTCATCATAATCATAGATGATTTTTTTCGTTTTCACTTTTTGAATTCCGTTGAATGTACCAAACATACTTCCTTTGTAAGTATCAAATACAGCATCTTTATTAACAAATTCATCCATCAATTCAATAAACAAAAGTTGCGCACTGATTCCAGGGTTTTCTTCTTCAGAAAGTAATGGAACAATTACGTCGTAAGCTTGTTCATAGGCTTCACGCAAATTCACGCGATATGTGAAATAAGCTGAATTGTCCTTGTGGATATACTTTAATACGTTCTTGTCAAATTTAGCATCACCTAGCTTTTCATATATAGAACCAAGTTCTTCACCATACTTAGCGTTTAATTGCATCTCCACTGAGTTATCATTGATCACAAGGTCACCTAATAAAACATTCCCTGTATATAGTTTTTCGATATTAGTATATAATGTCGGGTAAATAGTTTGAAGGAAAGTAAAATCTCGGTTGTTTTTTAATCCTTTTGAATTGTCCATGAAAAATGTTCCTTCAGAAGTATGCGTCAATTGCTCTGCAAATTCAGGAGAACTATTAACCAGGTTATAACCATCGATGAAAATTTCATCACAAACCATAGACAGGTATTGAACAGATAAGGCTGTTTCAACAGAATCTCTTAATTCATAGTACGTTTTAACGTTCAAGTCTTCTTCCGCAACAGGTAAGATTTCTGTTTCTGATGGAGTAGAAGTGTTTTCGATTGTTTCCATCTCGTCAAAAAACTCTATTTCTTCAACTCCCTCTTCGATCAAATCTGGATCTTTAATTTCATATACTTCCTCATATGTTTCAATGTACCATGGGTAATCGTTTCCACGCGCATACCAAATAGAATCCGTAATTTGATCAACGGCAGAATTATTCGGAGTAACTCTAAATAGGACACCTGAGTTTTCTTCGATTGCTATTCTGCTAAAGTAAGACTCATAAAACTCAACATTATCATAATCACTATACGCTGATGAGAAATCATCAAAAACGTCAAATAGATTATCTTTATTTACAACACCAAATGTAAGTCCCGCAACTTCGTAGTTTTCAGTTATACCATAAAACACATTCAATTTTTGATTGAAATCAATACCTGAATCTTTTAGCGTTTTACCCGTAGTTGAACCATCGAAGAGCTCTGCTTGAACTTCTTCCATGAATTCGTATTGCACTAAATCATCTAAAGAGATTTTTTGAAGAAGTGACACATTATTAATGCTAAAAACAGAAGTCGCTGCCCTAGGTATTAAGTTCTCGGATTTTTGTGATAAAGCAAAAAACGTAGTGAATACTGAGATTGCGAAAATTGAAAATTTCATAGCGCTATATATTTCCTTATGTATAAAGGATATTGAGTATCAAAAGTACTAAAAAAGAATCCGGATTAATTCGAATTAACAAGATTTATACTGTTGTCAAGTAAATTAGGATCTTGAATTAAAGCATGTAAGTCGGAACGAATCATTATTGCTTTTAGACTTTTGGATAAATTACCGTTAGAGTTACTAAAAGTGTCTATTGGAGCAAAAAATCGTGTTATAGAAGTGTATGTACCTTGTTTTAGTAATTCGCGGTCTTCTGATTTTATTTCAGAAAGTTTTTTAGTTGTGATTATCGGAACTGAACGTACAAATTTTAATTCGGAATAACTTAGCCAATTATGTTCCAATTCAGGAATAAAACGGTTTTCTGATTCTTCCCGTACAATGGATCGAATCGCATTTTGTAAGTCTTCTAATGATGTAAAATCACATTGTATTTTAAATATGAAATCGTTGAAATTAGATTCTATTGAAGCATTTGAAATCCCTTGTTTTGTTTTGAAGGATTCGACTACTTGCTCTATTTTATTTGAGATCTCCTCAATAGAAGGAATCTTTTTACCGTCTAAGCTATCTAAGGCTAAAATTGAATTAATCTTAACCTTACTTGAACTTAAGTTGATATTGTATTTAAATGTACCACTTCCGTCTTCATTAAAGGAAAGGTCGTCGATGATTTCTATACAGCTAGAAAGCCCGAATAAAAGGAAAAATGCGAAAAAGCTAACTACAACTTTCATGGTTCAAATGTATTTAATTTTCGTTAAACAAAAACAGTACCACGAATGAATTGACAGAAAACTTTATTAATCCTTGAATACTCGTTATATTTGCACGTTAAACGCACTGTTTGTGTAGGTAAAATACAAAATTAGAATGTCAAACGAAAATAGAATTTCAACAAATAAAGCACCTAAACCAGTAGGTTTATATCCACATGCACGTAAAGTTGGGGATTTATTGTTTTTGTCGGGAGTTGGTCCACGTGTTGCGGGTTCAGATGATATAGATTCTGCAGTACCAGGATTGAAATTAGACAAGAACGGTAATTTCATCGAGTTTGATTTTGAAAAACAATGTCGCAGCGTATTTGATAATGTTCGTGTGATTTTGGAAGAGTCAGGTTCAAGCTGGGATCAATTGGTTGATGTAACAGTGTTTTTAGTTAATATGAAACGAGATTTTCATGTATACAACAGAATCTATGCTGAATACTTCAAAGACAATTTACCTTGCCGAACAACGGTAGAAATTAATTCATTACCAACTCCAATCGCAATTGAGTTGAAATGTATCGCAACAATTAAATAATTATGATCAGATTTATTATTCGCTGTGCCGTAGCAGCACTTTCTTTAGGATTAACAATCGCTTTATTCTATAATGGATATTGGGGATGGGGAATTGTAATGATTCTTATTACGGGTATAGTTGGATTGTCATTTTTTAGAAATGAAAACATGGTATTGGCGTTGAATGCAATGCGTACAGGTGATACGGCAAAAGCATCCAATTATATCAATAAAATTACGCATCCACAGTTTTTACCTAAGAAACAGCATGCTTATATTTTGTTTTTAAAAGCAGTTTTGAACACTCAAGAACTTGGTCTTTCTGAAAGCGAATCTTATTTAAGAAAAGCGATGTCTTTAGGTTTAAGAACAGGTCAAGATAATGCAGTGGCAAGAATGCACTTGGCTGGTATTTGCGCTCAGACTGGAAGAAAGAAAGAGGCGTTAACCTTATTGGCTGAAGCTAAAAAATTAGATACGGGTGGTATGATGAAAGATCAAATCAATCAGATGCAAAAACAACTTCAAGTAGCACCTTCGAAAAATCAAATGCGAATGGCGCAAATGATGGGTGGAAGAAGAAAAACGCCTCGAAGATAGTATGTCAGACGAACGCTTGTATACCACTGGATGGGACGATTATGAATTAATTGATGCCGGAGGTGGAAAAAAATTAGAGCGTTGGGGTTCTATTGTAACTATTCGACCAGAAGTTCAAGCTTATTTTAAGTCTGGTAAGCCATTTGATGAATGGAATAAATTGGCGCATTGGGAATTTGTTTCGAATGGCGGTCAGTCTGGCAAATGGAAATGTCTAAAACCAGGTAGTCCAAATGAATGGACAATCAAATACAACGATATAACTTTCAACTTGAAGTTGACTAAGTTTAAGCATGTAGGTCTTTTTCCAGAGCAACGAGTAAATTGGGATTTTCTTTCAAAACGGCTTAAAGAGAACGATAAATTCTTGAACTTATTTGCTTATACTGGAGCCGCATCTGTTGTGGCAAAAAACCATTGTGCAACTGTATTGCATGTCGATTCTGTAAAGCAACTAATAGGATGGGCAAAGGAAAATATGGAGTCGAGTGGATTAGCAGATATAAAATGGGTACACGAAGATGCGCTTAAATTTGCGGCACGGGAAGTCAAGCGAAATAATCATTATCATGGTATGATGATGGATCCTCCGGCGTGGGGTATTGGTGCGAAAAAGGAAAAGTGGAAACTTGAGGATAAATTGGATGATTTAATAGTTCAAGCAAGACAAATTATCGGAAAAAAAGGGTTTCTAATATTGAATACATATTCGCCTAAAATAGACCTGAAAACCTTAGAAGTTGCAGGTAAAGTTCATTTTGAAAAAGGTAGAAGTGAAGTGAGGGAATTGTGGATGAAAACTACTACAGGTAGAGATTTGTACTACGGTAACTTACTCCGAATTCACCCTGTAAACTGATTCAAGATTTTATCAGCTAATACGTTACTTAGTTTAAAATAGCTTTCATGTGTCCAGCCTCCTACGTGTGGTGATAGAATCACATTTTTTGAGTCCAGTAAATACTTGAAGTCTGGTGAGAGTTCTTGTTCAAAAAAAGATTCAAAACTCGATTTTTCATATTCAAGCACATCCAAACAAGCACCTAAAACTTTATTGGTTTTCATGGCATCAACCAGTGCGGCCGTTTTAACAACTTTACCTCTAGCCAAATTTATCAAGTAGATACTTTTCTGAAATTGAGCGAAAAATAATTCGTTTGCGAAATAGATGGTTTCTTCATTCTGAGGTATATGAAAACTTATAACATCACATAACGTGAACAGGTCGATTAACGTAGATTCGCTAACAAACTCATTACCAAAACCTGATTTATACTTATCATAGGCTAGAACTTGCACATCAAACCCGCGCAGTTTTTTTGCAAATGCCTGACCATTATTTCCAAAACCTATAATCCCAACGGTTTTACCGTCTAATTCTATACCTCTGTTTCCTTCTCGGTCCCATTTTCCTTTTCTTACTTCTGCATCTGCGCTAGGGATTTTATTGAATAAGCTTAGTAGCATTCCCAGTGCATGTTCAGCAACAGCATTTCGATTTCCCTCGGGTGCGTTAAATAGACGAATCTTTCTGTTTTCGCAGTAATCAATGTCAATATTTTCCATTCCTGCCCCGGAACGTGCAATAAACTTTAATGACGGAGAGTTTGATAAGAATGTTTCGTCCATTTTAAAACGCGATCGAATAACAATACCATCTGCGTCAGAAATTACATTTATACACTCTTCTTTGGATAATAGCGTGGCATCTACACAAGTATAACCCTGTGCTAGTAATCGTTCTTCTAATATTGAATGAACGATATCAAGGAAAACAACTTTCATAATGCTAAGACTTATATACCGTATGCCAGTACACCAATGGTTAAGTAAATAAATAATCCAAGGACGTCATTTAAAGTTGTGATAAATGGTCCTGTGGCTAAAGCGGGATCAATTTTATATTTATCCAACAAAAGCGGGATTAAAGTACCGAAAATTGCGGCGAATACAACGACAGTTAAGAGTGATATGCTGACAACAAAACCGAGTGTTGCGCTATCAAAAACATAGGCAATACCATAGATTATTATAGATAAAAGCAATCCGTTAACTAAACCAACTAATGCTTCTTTCAATAATTTCTTTAAAATTGAACCAAATTGATCCGTCCCACGGGCTAAAGATTGAACAACGATTGCAGAGGATTGAACTCCCACATTTCCTCCCATAGCCGTAATTAATGGGATGAAAAAAGCCAATTGAGGCACTTTACTAATTCCCCCCTCAAAGGCAGAAATTACCTGAGCACCTAATATCCCACCAAGTAATCCAATTAAAAGCCAAGGAATACGCGCTCGTGAAATTCGTAAAACACTATCACTGGATTCGATGTTTTCAGAAATACCAGATGCCAATTGAAAATCTTTGTCGGCCTCATCCTTAATAACGTCTACAACATCATCGATAGTAATACGACCAACAAGTTTGTTTTGAATATCGACAACCGGAACGGAGACTAAATCATACTTTTCCATGATTCTTGCAACATCTTCATTGTCATCACTCGTTTTAACTGAAATGATATTTTTACTTGAATATAAATCGCTAATCTTAGTTGTTGGATTGGCAAAAAGCAATCGTTTTAAAGATAAAAAACCGACAAGTTTGTTGTTTTCATCAACGACGTATATTGTAAATATTTTTTCAACCTCCTCCGCTTGTTTTCGCAATTCAACAACGCATCGGTTAACAGGCCATTCTGCCTTAGCTTGAATAAACTCTTTTTGCATTAATCCCCCAGCTGTGTCAGGTTCATAATTTAAAAGGTCTACAATGTCATCGGCTGTTTCAATATCAGAAATATGACCAATGACTTCTTCAACTTGTTCTTTTGGAAGTTCACTAATTAAATCGGCAGCATCATCGGAGTCCATAAACTCCAACTGTTCGGCAATCTCTTTAGAAGAAAATGTTCGGATAATGTTGTCACGGAGATCTTCATCCAATTCGACCAATACATCTACCTGTAATTCTTCTGAAAGTAAATTGTAAATGTAAATTGAGTCTTCAAATTCAAGCTCGTCAATTATTGAGGCAATATCGGCATGGTGAAGAACAAAGAGATTTTCTTGCACCCAAGAAGTGTCCCCCTTTTGAATGGCAGTGTTTAATAACTCAAGAAATTCTTTCGTTAACTCGAAGCTCATTGCTCAATTTTTCAGCAAAGATAGTATTTTGACTTGGAAGAAGAGAATCCCATTGTGAGATCTTAGGAAAGAGTGCTTAAGTAATCTCGTTCCTATTTATAGAAGTGCTGAAAAGTCCCAAGAATAATGAGTAGAAAGTAATTCCAGTCTGTGTTTCAAGGGTGTCTTCTATTAAAAAGGATAACAAAATGATTACTATGAAACTAAGTGCCAAGACGTCTTTCTTCCTAATGTTTAACTGAATGAAACGAATTTGAATCATCATAAATAAAGCAAAACCAATTATTCCTAATGTCAAGAAAACCGAGAGGTACATGTTATGTGATCGCTTTTGATTTTCTAAAATTAATAGGGTGTTTGAATTTTTATATGCTTCTAAAAACGCATCATTTGTGTCGCCAGTTCCCACACCTAAAATGTAGTTTTTAGAAAGTATGCGAAAACCTGCTTTCCAAAACTCAATGCGTTCCAATAATGAATGGTTGTTAGGGTCTGCTACGTTATTTAATTGAAACTTGACTCCATACATCCGAGCCATAATTCCGGTCTTAATATAACTTGCTTCGCCTTTTTCAATGGATCGAATATCTTCCGTTGATAATTTCGACAACCCTTCTGCGTCTTTCGGGAAATCCTTAGAGGATAGGTATCGAATAATTGTTGATTTAATTGGTTGTCCTTTTAAATCGAGTGAGTCAAAGTGAATTTTTGAATATTTTGGCCAGTCACTTCTTAGTTCAGGTTCACAAACTAAAATGTAAATTGGCTTCTCTGTGATTGGGGAAACAACATTGTAGTGGTTTGTATAATATTCTCCTTTTGCAGTTTGCCGCGGAAGATCTTTGTAGTCGCTTATATCGATATGAATTGGCGTAAACAACCATATTAAGAAGAATGTGATAACACCAATAAATGTGAGAATTATTGAACTAATTAAAATTCGGTTTTTCCGCCACAATTTGAATACTAAGAATACGGCAAATACACCGCAAAGTGTAATATATCCAGTAATGACTTGACTATAATATGTAGAAAAAATCAACCAAAGTATGAGAGTCGAAAATGGAATCCAGTATTTTTTGTGTTCAAGGAGAAAATACATCAGAATCCCAATCGAAAATGAAACTGTTAGCGCAAATCTAACATGAGAAGAGAACAATGACATTCCTCTAATGTCGTCATAAACTCGATTTCCTATCCAGTTTTGATACATACCAAAATTTATGAAAGAAACCAACAACGTTGATGTGACAAATGCAATTAAAACGATATTTACATGTTTGCGATTAATCACGGGTTTAACGGTCAAAGCTGTGGTGATTACAAGTAAAGGAAGCTTGACCCTAAAATCATGCATTGCATAATTGAAGTTCGAAGTCCACAGTAAGCCAATAAGACTAAACAAGAAAAACAAGAGTATCATGCGAAAAACACGATTTGTTTTAATGTTTTTCCAATACGTGTTGAAATCCGCTTCAAGAAGCAGGTTTAAGATCAGAAACAT
>JBFHHS010000014.1:0-25058 GCA_041596895.1 Crocinitomicaceae bacterium
GATTGTTTCTTATGATCCTGTCCTGAATCTACATCGTCCATCGTTATTGGTGCTTCAATATCTGCAGTACTAGAAGTATCTTCGATAGGCGCATTCAAATCATCTTCTGGCACCTCTTCAACCTCAGCTTTAACTCCTTTAATATTCACTGTAAAATCTGCATCGTAAGGAGGAAGACAGTGTGTATCATCGCACGTTTGAAATTTAAACTGCCCTTTCAATTTAAAATCTTTCTCGGAAGTAATTTTAATTTTTTGTTTAAGCGTAATTGTATTAGAATGATAGTACAAATCTTCATCAGCTAATTCATCGTGTTCAAAAATCGGCTTTGGTTCAATCACCTTACCCACCTTTTTATACCCTGCATTTGGTTCTAAAACAATTTCTGTCGGCAAGGTAAATACACCATCTGGCAAATGAACAGCATAAATATGCCAATGTTCAACCATTGTTATTTTACCAATAATTGTTGCTTCATCTCCGTTTTGCTCTACCGAAAATTTCCAGCTTACTTTGTCTTCAGGAAATTCAAGTTGTGCAGATGCACTTTGAACAAACATTGGCGCTACAATAAAAAGCAACGCACCAAATAATAGTGTGATTTTATTTTTCATCTTACTTGTTAATCTTAATGGAGAATTCGATATCAGTTGGCGGTAAACACATCGTATCGTTACAAACCATAAATGTTACCACACCTTTTACAGTGGTAGACCTCTCAACTTTAATTTTCTGTTTAAAAATGACTTCATCTTTGAAAAAATTCAATTCCCCTTCAAAGTTTTCATCATACTCTTTCAACGATTCAGGTTCAATTGTTTTTCCAACAAGTGTATAATCGTCATTTTCTTCAAATGAAAAACTCGTTGGAATTGGCCCTAAATCATTATCAATTTTCTGACTATACAAGTGCCAACCACCTGCAATAACGGCTTTCACCTCAACGATATCCAATTCATTATCAAAAGAATATGACCATTGGACCTTTTCTTGTCCAAATGAAAAGGCTGTTACAATAAGAAATACTAGAAAAAGAAGTGTTTTGTGCATACCGAATTTTACTTGATTCAAATTTACACATTAGGAATTAATAAATGACAAGACAATTGAAATCATCCTTGTAATCCCAAAAATAGAATTCAAGTTAAATTATAAGCAATAATTGAAAAATTGGTAATTACGATTTGATTTCTACAATTCGATCAATTGGTAACCACACCCCACCTTTCAAGCAGATATATTTTGCGCCAAACGCCCAAATTGTTGTATCTACTCGCTTTAAACCGGCATCATCTTGAAAATAAATTGAGACCTTATTATGATAAGCGTTTCCCAATTTTGTGGCGTTTTCAATTTGTTGTTGGAGCTTAGGATGTTGATCCACTTTTTCTTTTTGATTGAACGTAAGTGTATTAATTAACTCCTTTTCAATCAATTCTGGCTTAAATGATACTTGCATAGTTCTACGGTTTGAGATCAATAATATAAAACTATTTTTCCAGATTTCGAAATATTTTTTTGTAGAACTCTATAATTTAACACCATTGGAATTGAATGGAACACGAGCTTGAGCTGACACTTTCTGATCCGTAAACATCCCCTTTTCAAACATAAACATGGCAGTTATCCCAATCATTGCGGCATTATCTGTACAGTACTCAAATTTTGGAATATATGTTTTCCAACCTTTGCTATTTCCAAGTTCGTTAATTCTTGTTCTTAGTCCACTATTGGCTGAAACTCCACCAGCAATCGCAATATGCTTAATACCATAATGATCTGCAGCCTTCACTAATTGTTTCATCAAAACCTCAATGATAGAATATTGAATTGAAGCACACAAATCGTCAAGATTCTCCTTGATAAAATCTGGGTTATCCTTCTCTTGTTTCTGAATAAAATATAGAATTGATGTTTTAAGTCCGCTAAAACTGTAATTAAATCCATCCACTCTTGGCTTTGCAAATTGAAAAGCCTTTTTATTTCCATTTTGAGCATGCTTATCTATCAAAGGCCCTCCGGGATAATCAAACCCAATTACTTTTGCACTTTTATCAAACGCTTCACCAGCGGCATCATCAATGGTTGTTCCGATTATTTCCATATCCAATGCATCTCGAACTAAAACAATTTGTGTATGTCCACCAGAAACTGTTAAACATAAAAAAGGAAATTCCGGCTTATCCTTTCCGTCTTCAATGAAGTGAGCAAGAACATGACCATACATGTGATTAACATCAATTAACGGTATATCCAATGCGAGTGCCATCGACTTCGCAAACGATGTACCTACAACAAGCGAACCAAGTAAACCTGGACCTTTCGTGAAAGCAATGGCATCAATTTCACCTTTTGAAATTCCCGCTTTTTTAATTGCACTATCGACAACGGGAACAATATTTTGCAAATGAGCACGACTTGCAAGTTCAGGCACTACACCTCCATACTCGCTGTGAACCGACTGCCCAGCAGTTAAATTTGATAAAACGGTGTCATTTTTGAGCACTGCAGCTGATGTATCATCACAAGATGATTCAATCGCAAGAATGATAGTCTGTTTTTGACGCACAATGTTTAAGTTTGTAACGAATGGCAAAATTACTCAAAATATTAGGAAAGACGCTAGGAGGAATCTTAGAGTGGATACTAATATTCGTGATTTTATTCAGTTTTGGAATCAGAACTTCAGCAGTTCAGACATTTTTGGCATCTCAAGCCGCTTCATATTTATCAAATGAATTGAATGCCACGGTTGATATAGAAACCGTGGCTATTGTTTTTCCAGATGAGATAGCTTTAGATGGAATTCTATTAACAGATACCAATAAAGACACCATCTTTTATGCAAAAACAATATATGCAACGCTCGATGATTACGATATATCAAAACTGTCCTTTGACTTAAGTGCTGTTGATGTAGAAAGTGGTTTAATTCATATACAGAGGGACAAAGAAGGCATATTCAATCACCAATTCTTGAAGGATTATTTTGCTTCAACGAAGAAAAAAGAGAAGAAAAACCCAAAAATCACAGTCGCAAATGTCAGTTTAAGCGACATGCGATTCAAATATGATGATTTCAGAAAAGAAATTAGAACTTCAGGGGTGGATTACTTTCACATTGACACAAAAAACATTGACGGTACAATAAATAATTTCAAAATTGAAAATGGAGTTTATTCTGCGGATATAAATAGTTTTAGTTTTAGTGAAAAATCAGGTTTCATACTCAATAACCTAAACACAAAAGCCTCCGTTTCACACGATGGAATTTTTCTTGAAAATTTAATCTTAACCTCTGACAGATCGCATATTGAAGCCCAAAAATTCGATATGTTATCTACTGGTTTAGAAGATTTTAAATATTTTGTTGACAGTGTAAAATTCGACGCTAAAATTGACAAAAGCACTGTTGACCTTTCTGAAGCTGCTCTATTCGCTTATGTTTTAGAAGGAATGAATGATACCATTCAACTCTCTACTTCTATTCAAAAAGAAGTGAAACGACTGAAACTTGCAAATTTCGATTTAAGAACATTAAACAAAACACGAATTACTGGAACGTTAAACCTACCAGACTACAGGAATCCAAAATCAGCTTTCTTTCAAGAACGCATCGATTATGCCTACGTTGATATAAACGAATTGGAAACAATTAAGTTGCCGAATTCATTCGATGCGGAGTATCTCAATTTTGACCCTATGGTTAACCGTCTTGGACATTTTGAAGCCGAAGAAATTCAACTCGATGGCTTCTATTCACAATTTGTAATTGCGGCTGAAAATGTAAAAACAAGCATTGGCAATGTGCGCATGGACAATGGTGTCATGTTTACCCAAAACAAAGAAAATGATTCATATTTCTTTCAGCGTTCAGGCGCAAATGATTACGATGTTAAAATTGAAAACTTTGAATTAGGAAAACTTTTGGCAAATGATGACATTGGAGTTATCGATGGTATTTTCTTCCTTTCCGGTGAAGCGAAGTCAATTTCAGACATTGCTTTCACTTCAATTGAAGGCGAAGTAAATCGATTAGATTATCTCAACTATCCCTACAGTCATATTACCGTATTGGAAGGGACATTAATAGACGAACGGTTCACTGGTAAAATTGATGTTAAGGACGACAACGTTGATTTAGCCTATGATGGAAGTATTGATTTTAAAGATGAACTTCATTTAAATTTTGATGTAAACGTTGCAAATGCACTACTTGACCAGCTAAACATCGCGACTAAAAACTCAACTGTATCCTCTCACTTTAAAATTAATCTGCGCGGAAATAATCCGAATAAATTCAGAGGAACGGTTATTATGGACCAATTCAATTTCACTGAAGGTAAGCGTAAATTCAGCATCCCATCCATGAAAATTGATATTGCTCGAAGTGATTTGGAGGATCGCTTCACGGTTAAAAGTGACATCGCAACCGTAGATGTAAAAGGGAAAATCAATTTCAATTACATTATTGATGATTTCAATTATCAATTCAGTCGAATATTCCCTGCCCTATTCAAAGAAGATATTACAAAACAAAATAAGGATCGGTTTGACAACTTTGAATTTAGTGCCGTAATCGGACAATCTGATAATTTTCTAGCCATTTTTTTTCCTGAGCTTAGGGTTGCTCCTGGCACGGAGATAAAAGGACATTACTTGTCGGAATCGTCTAACTTTTTAGCGGATATGCGTTCCGATTCAATCCATTTTGGCGATTTTCATTTTCAACAAGTTGACTTCCATCAAATTATGGATTCAAATGACCTGTCTTTATCATTCCATGCAACGAATTTTAAATTCAAAGATTCCCTTTCATTTGATGAATTGGATTTCAAAACAGCAGGAGCGGCGGATGAACTCTTTTCTGATTTATCATGGGGACAACAATCCGGACATCCTTCATTGATAAAATGGACCACCAAATTAATGGATCCTCAACATTACAAAGTTGACTTAGAACCATCATACTTCCATGTAAACACAAATAAATGGCAAATCGCCAACGCTTCAAAGTTTACTTTTTATAGCGACACTATGCACGTCGAAAATTTCTTATTAACTCGAAATGATCAATCCATCTCCGTCGCAGGATATTTATCAAACGTAGATAAACACAAACTGAATTTCGATATCCATGATCTAGATATCTCAGAACTATCTGAATTTATTTCTGATATTCCATTGAAAGGAACATTGAATGCTACTGGAAACATTTCAAATCCAATGAAAAACTTTCAATATAGCGGAGATGCGAACATCAAGGAACTCTTCATGAAAAATCAGCTTGTAGGAGATGTAAATGTATCCTCACATTGGATGCCATCAAACAAAAGTATAGCGTTGCAGGGTGATTTAATCTACAAGAAAAATCAAACTTTCGATTTCATCGGAGACTACTATCCTTATCGTAAGAAGGAAAACTTAGATTTTAACTTATTCTTTGATCAAACTGATATTCAATTCACCAACGCATTCCTAGACCCAGATGTTGTATCTGAAATTAAAGGACTTCTAATGGGTACATTAAAAGTGACTGGAACCCCGGACAAACCTATACTTGACGGTGTAGTTTCATTACTGGCTGGTTCTGCAAAAATTGGAATACTAGGAACTCACTTTGGTATGGAAGGTCCAATTGAAGTAGATGATTATGGTTTCTACATTAATGGTATTCCCGTTTTTGATGAAGAAGGAAATGCTGGAAAACTCATTGGCTCAGTTTATCATGACAATTTTAGTGATTTCAACTTTGATTTGAATTTTGACCTAGAAGATGATGCAATTAATAAAGATCCGCTTCAACCTTGGCGTGTGATTCCATTGGAAAAATTCTTGGTTCTAAACTCAACATATAAACCTGGAGACGTGTATTATGGTAAAGGGTACGCAACTGGGATGGTGAATATTTTTGGCTATACCGATAACTTAGAAATCACTGTTGATCTAGACACTAAAAAAGGAACAAAAATAAACATCCCGATGTATGGTGTTGGAGAAATTGATGATTCAGAAAACTTTATTGTATTTATCGATAAAGACACAACCATCGATGTCACAGAACCCAAAATTGACTTTACCGGAGTCGATTTAGACTTGAATTTCAATGTAACTCCAGATGCAGAAGTAAAGATCATTTTCAATGAAGAGTTGGAAGATGAAATTACAGCGCATGGGCAAGGTGACCTCTCAATCAACTTAAACAACATCGGTGATATTACTATGGATGGGATTTACACCGTTACAGATGGTGTTTATGATTTCTCTATGGGGCTAGTAAAGCAGAAATTTTACATACAAGAAGGAGGTAGTATTAGCTGGTCTGGTGATCCTTACAACGCAATACTAGACCTAAAAACGTATTATCGTGTCAATGCAAACATTGCAACGGTTCAAGGTGGGCAATTAAGTTCTTCATCTAGTAGTTCCCACCAAGAAATATTGTGCTATTTAAATTTAAAGGAATCACTCATAAAACCTGCAATCGACTTTAATATTGAAGCTCCGAGAGCATCAGATGTTGAAAAGTCAATCTTGACTCAAATTAATTCAGATCAGGCAGAGTTAAACAGACAATTCTTCTCCTTGTTGTTATGGAAAAGATTCCAACCAATGGCAGGTAATATTTCTACAGATGGAAGCGCAGCATTGGATTTAGTTACAAATCAAATCAATGCCTTATTGTCAAAAGTGTCTACTGACTATAAATTAAATGTAAATCTTGATACCGACCGTTTAACAGGAGACAACACGTATGAATTTGGTGTTACCAAAGGATTTCTAGATGACAGACTTATTTTGTCCGGAAGTTTTGGAGTTGAAAATCAAACATTAGAGGATGCCGAAGATCAAAGCTCAATCATTGGTGATGTTCGTCTTGAATATTTGCTCAATGAAAGTGGTACGTTTAGAGTCAACATTTTCAATGAATCGAATGATAAATCTATTATTCAAGATCAAGATCAAGGACCATTTACGCAAGGAGCAGGTTTACATTATCAAGAAGATTTCAATAACGTGAAGGATTTTAAGGTTATTCAATACTTTCTAGATGTCTTCAGAAAGAAAAAGAACAAACGCTATCCGATCAAACGAAAAAGAAAACAGGTACCAGTTCCAACAGATAACAGTCAGTCTTTCATGCGCTTGAATGAAGAGCACATTGAATGGGAAGGAAAACTAGGTTAGAAAACTGAAATTTTAATAACTTAGCGGCACCAATAATTTTGGATAAAATAGACCAGATGAAAAAAGTACTTATAGCAAATAGAGGTGAAATTGCTCGAAGAGTAATTAGAACATTGAAAAAAATGGGAATTCAAAGTGTTGCGATTTATTCCGATGCTGATGCGAATGCTCCTCATGTTCTAGAAGCTGACGAAGCTGTTTATGTTGGCGCAAGTCCTTCTGCTGAAAGTTACCTGAAACAAGATGTTATTCTACAACATTGTAAAGATTTAGGGGTTGATGGTATTCATCCGGGGTATGGCTTTTTATCTGAAAATGGTGAATTTGCTCAAAAAGTAACAGATGCTGGAATGACCTTTATTGGTCCTTCACCAAAGGCAATGGCACTTATGGGCGATAAGCTTAGTGCAAAGCAAGCCGTTAAAGAATATGAAGTTCCTTTAGTTCCTGGTGTAGACCGAGCAATAACAGATGCAAAAGAAGCCAAAGAAATTGCAAATCAAATTGGATATCCTGTTTTGATTAAAGCTTCTGCCGGTGGTGGTGGAAAAGGAATGCGTTTGGTTGAATCCGAAGATGTATTGGAAGAACAAATGAAATTGGCTCAGAATGAAGCACGTTCATCATTTGGAAATGATGCCTGTTTCGTTGAGAAATTCGTTACTAAACCTCGACACATTGAAATTCAAGTTTTTGCAGATAGACAAGGGAATGCTGTGTACTTATTCGAGCGTGAATGTTCAATTCAACGTAGACATCAAAAAGTAATTGAAGAAGCTCCAAGTGCAGTTTTAACTCCAGAATTACGAGAGAAAATGGGGATTGCTGCTGTCAATGTTTGTAAAGCTTGCGATTACGAAGGTGCGGGTACTGTTGAGTTTTTATTGGATGCCGATCATAATTTTTACTTTTTAGAAATGAATACACGTTTACAGGTAGAACATCCTGTAACGGAGGAAATAACTGGATTGGATCTTGTCGAATGGCAAATTCGAGTTGCACGAGGAGAAAACTTACCAAAATCACAAAATGAATTATCGATTAATGGTCACGCGATTGAAGTACGTGTCTATGCCGAAGATACAATCAACGGATTTACACCAGACATCGGTAACTTAAAACGCTATAGAATTCCTTCAGGAAAAAGTGTTCGTGTAGACGATGCTTTCCTAGAAGGTATGGATATTCCAATTTACTATGATCCGATGATTGCAAAACTGGTCGTTTGGGGCGAAACACGTGAAAAAGCAATTGAACGAACAATTAAAGCCATTGACGATTATCAAATTGCTGGATTGAAAACAACATTGGATTTCGGGAAATATGTTTTAAAGCATGAAGCATTTACTTCGGGTGACTTTGATACAAATTTTGTGCGTCATTATTTCGAGGACCCACGAGTTATGTATACCGCAATGGAAGAAGAAGGACAAGCCTTAGTACATGGAGTTAATCAGATATGGGACTCCATCAAGGACAGAGATTGTGAGGAATACGCATCAAGACAAATCACTAGCAGTTGGAAAAACGCTAGAAGTTAATCTTTCTTTCTTGCGTTCACTGTTTTATCTGGCTGTTTAAAAATAAGCGCTTTTATTGTTCCGTCTTTACGTGGCAAAAATTCCAATTCATAATCTGGGATTCCTTCTAACGTAAAAACATGTGGCATATAAAACACCAATTGACATTCAGGCATACCTGGAACAAACAACCAAAGTAACCCCTCCTCCTTCATTGTTATGCGAGCAGATTTACCAGGCAATTCATAATTCCCAATATACTTCGTATTCACTTGAATGCGCTTTGTAATCAACTCTTGATCTACCAATACTTGTTGTGAGAAAGATGTACAGGACATCATCAATATCATTAGGATTAATTGAACTTTCATAACACTTTTATTATTTCTTATTTGATAACTCTTTCACCTCAATCTCTACCACCTCTCCTTCGAAATCGCCATATGGCACCACAAAAACTTGCAATTCTGCAGTACCATTATATTCTGGCAATTTGAAATGCATCGCGTACGCTCCAGTTTCACCATCCGTATTAATCGGACTAAACAAACGTATTCGTTCTTCTTTCAAAACTCCCTCTCCAACCACTTTACAATGTAAATAGCTCGAAGTAAATCCGATCTTTGTCCTTAATTTTGCGTTGATTGTAATCCACTGGTCTTGTTTACTTCCTAGCGCTATGTTTTGCTTCAAAATAAACCCAATACTGTCATATCTACTTGTTAGCAGAAAACTTTCTTTCGAATCCAACAGTAAATTTTCGGACTTAAACACACTAGGATCGCAAATTTCATCCGTATCCAACAAACTGATATCTAAAGCAGTTGGATTGGGATTGAGGTAGATACTAGCATAATACTGCCTATTCATATCTCGGTAATGCAAAACTGTTGTACCATATTGCCCTATTTGAAATAGGTTAACAAAAACAAGATATGCTCCAATTCCATAAAACAACCACTTCCATCGCTGCTGCATTATCAGCTCAATAACTGCTGCAAAAGCCAAAGCAAAAACAGGATAACTTTGCACTAAAGCCCTTGTAGAATAGGTGGCTCCATACTTCCAATCCGACCATGCAATTACAATCCATATATTCAATAAGCAAAAAACAATGACGGATTTCTTAAATGGAAATTTCTTAATAAAGAAAAAACCGATAACAAATAGAATGGTGATCGGAGTATAAATAAACCAACCATTTTCAAACCCAAACAAAACACGAAACCAAGGATTCAGAAAGAACCACTTGCTCCCAACATCATAGATGAAAGAACCTGAGGCAATTTTCCAATAAATCAATTGAGGTAAAATGCCAATGATTCCAAAAACCAGTGTTATAATAACGTGTTTTTGATGTGCCTTAACCAAAGCCCATTTTTCCGAACGCGCTTCTTTCGTTTGACTCCCCCATAAAATTGGAATGAAAATCATTATTGCTTCTGTTGGACGCGATATAGTAGCTAAACCAATACTGAATCCGATGAGTGCTGCCCATTTCAACTTTGGTGACGAATGCCACTTCATTGTGGCGTATAACAATACCACATATAATGGAAAGATAAAGGCGTGACTTTGGGCACTATCAATGGAAACATACTGAATAAAGTTAGTAGCAAGCACCAACAATAGCAATGTTAATGCAACGGTTAAGTCCTTGAAAAAATACAAGAGCAATCTTCTCAATAAGAAGAGCGCCAAAATACAATACAAAATAGCTCCAAAAGCAATTGACCATTGATATGGAGGAGAAAAACCATCCGCTTTATATTGACTGTTCAGCGCTATAGTGTGTCCAATAAAAAAGAAAGGCGATTCTAACACCGCAACTCCACCCAGGTATTTAAAAACA
The DNA here is from genome assembly GCA_041596895.1 of Crocinitomicaceae bacterium. GTDB lineage: Bacteria > Bacteroidota > Bacteroidia > Flavobacteriales_D > Crocinitomicaceae > UBA4466. The sequence goes on from JBFHHS010000014.1 coordinate 10,561, forward strand.
TAATTTCCGTTGTCGTGGATATTGGCTTGATAAAGTGCCCCACCCGTTAAGCTATACTCCTGCTCTACTTCGTCTAACCATTTCAATTCTGTGACATCACCATAAATAAAGGTGCCAGGAAGGTACATGTAATAACCAAAGGCATCCCAAGTCGTGATTTTCAAAGGATCTCCTTTTTGTACATCAGAATAAGACAATCGGTATTGCACCAATACGATGGAAAGAATAAAAACAACGATAAGAGACAGTCTATTTTTCAACCCTTTTTTTGATAAATATAAATATCATTTCTAATTCATGAAGTGTTCATAAAAGATATCGCATAAAGGATAGGAAAGGCATCTTCCGTTTTTCAAAACGGAAATAGATTGGATAGCCTGACTCAATGTAGCTTCTAGCGAAATTGAGAAATGCCCAAAACAAAACTCAAAACCCAGTCATTTTTCTTGAATCTTTTTTTTTTGAAATTAGAATCCTCATCCTATGAATCTTTGAAAATTACTGTTAATTTTACGTCACAAAACTTCAGATAAATGAATTTACACGAATATCAAGGGAAATCAATATTAAAAAGCTTTGGTGTTGCTATCCAAGAAGGGAAAGTAGTAGACAAGGTTGAAGATGCACAAGCTGCAGCGAAAGAATTATCAGCTGAAACGGGTACTGAATGGTACGTTGTTAAAGCTCAAATTCATGCTGGTGGTCGTGGTAAAGGAACTGTTGAAGAAACAGGATCTCACGGTGTTGTTTTAGCGAAAGGAATCGATAAAGTTGATGAGACGGTTAAAGGAATCTTAGGAGGACATCTAACAACTGCTCAAACAAACGGAGTTGGTAAACGTGTAAACAAAGTTTTAATTGCTGAGGATGTTTATTACCCAGGGGCAAGTGAGCCATCTGAGTTTTATATGTCTGTTCTTTTAGATAGAGAGGCTGGTCGTAACATTATTATGTATTCTACAGAAGGTGGAATGGATATCGAAACAGTTGCTGAAGAGACGCCACATTTAATCTTCAAAGAAGAGGTTGATCCACGTGTTGGCCTTCAAGGATTCCAAACAAGAAAGATTGCTTTTAACTTAGGATTGTCAGGACAAGCAATGAAGCAAATGACAAAATTCGTTAGCGCACTTTATGCTGCTTACGAAGGATGTGATGCTGCAATGTTTGAAATCAACCCTGTTTTAAAAACATCTGATGATAAAATTATTGCTGTTGATGCAAAAGTAACCTTGGATGGTTCTGGTTTGTTCCGCCACCCAGATTATGCTGCAATGAGAGATAAAACTGAAGAGGATCCAACGGAAGTTGAAGCTGATGAGGCTGGATTGAACTTTGTTAAACTTGACGGAAACGTTGGTTGTATGGTAAATGGTGCAGGTCTTGCAATGGCTACTATGGACATCATTAAATTATCAGGAGGTAATCCTGCTAACTTCTTGGACGTAGGTGGTACAGCTGATGCTGAGCGTGTTGAGAAAGCTTTCAACATCATTCTTAAGGATGAAAACGTTAAGGCTATCTTGATCAACATCTTTGGAGGAATCGTTCGTTGTGACCGTGTTGCTCAAGGGGTTGTTGATGCATACAAGAACTTTGGTTCTTTCCCAGTTCCATTAATTGTTCGTTTACAGGGAACAAACGCTGAAGAAGCAAAACAACTTATTGATGAGTCTGGATTAGACGTAATCTCAGTTGTACAATTGCAAGAAGCAGCTGATAAAGTAAAAGAAGTATTGGCTTAATTCAAGTCAACTTAAATATTAGAAACGCTTTCATTTCAATGAAAGCGTTTTTTTTTGTTTAAAGAGTTATCTTTGACCCAATGAATTTATTGAACAGAAATATGATTATCTATAAAACGGTAGAAGAAATCGAAATAATGCGTGAAGCTGCTCAAATTGTTAGTAGAACTTTGGGCAAATGTGCAGAAATGATTGCTCCCGGTGTGACTCCATTTGAAATGGATAAAATGGCTGAGGAATACATCCTTTCTCAAGATGCTGTTCCTGGCTTTAAAGGACTTTATGATTGTCCAAGTACATTATTAATTTCTGTCAATGAACAAGTTGTTCATGGGCTTCCGACCAATCGCCCTTTTGAGGAGGGAGATATCGTATCCATCGATTGTGGTGCTGTTTACAAAGAATATTATGGTGATCACGCGTACACGTTTCAAGTTGGAGAAGTTTCTGCAGAAAAGAAAAAATTACTAGAGGTTACACTCGAATGCTTGATGCTTGGAATAGCTGAAGCGAAAGCAGGAAATCGTATTGGAGACATTGGATTCGCCATTCAGCAACATGCTGAGAAACATGGGTATGGAGTTGTACGTGATTTAGTTGGACATGGCTTAGGTAAAACGTTGCATGAAGAACCACAAGTTCCAAATTACGGTCGACGTGGTAAGGGAAAGAAAATTCAGGATGGATTGACAATCGCAATAGAACCAATGATCAACATGGGGACAGAGAAAGTTGCTCAATTAGATGATAACTGGACAATTGTTACTGAAGATGGGTTGCCAAGTGCACATTTTGAACATGACGTTGCTGTTATCAATGGTAAACCTGAAATTCTATCAACGTTTAAATATATCGAAGAAGCTTTGGCTAAGAAATAATGACGAAAGAATTACGGTTAATATCTATTACTGCATTGACCTTAATTATATATGCATTAAGCATCTTTTTTGATAAAGGTGCTTTTCTTTTTCCTTTCCCGTTGAATCAATTTATCGTGTTTGCTGTTGCCGCACAATTGGCATATTGGCATTTCAAATCGATGAAACCACCAGTAATTCTTATGGTACTTATTGGTGTATTTGGAACTTTAGGTAACGAGTTTTACTGGCCAATTTTGCTTTCTGATGCGAAAATGATGTGGTTTTCAGATACAATTATCACTGATGTTTTCCAATTATTACATGGAATAGCAATCTTATCATTGGCATTCCTCTTTTTGATTAAACAAAAAAAAGTAAGTAATTTTATTCTTACCGGAGTATTCGCTATTGCTTTTGTCATTGGATTGGCTGTCTCATCCCCGGTATTTTCTTGTTTGTTTTTTACATTATCCTATTTAACCATGGTTATTTCAGTAAGAATCAACCCTGTTTACAAACCAATTCACATCTTCTGGATCCTACTCTTCACATTGGAAGCCAGCAAGTTGATTTCAATTGGACTACTTAAATAAAAAAAGAACATTTTTTTATTTAAAAACCTTGCTCTATAAGTATCCTTTTACTAATTTTGCCGTCAGTTCTTTAACAGAATTTACGGAGAGGTGCCTGAGTGGCCGAAAGGACTTGTTTGCTAAATAAGCGTACCTCAAAAGGGTACCCAGGGTTCGAATCCCTGTCTCTCCGCAAGAAAAAAAATAAATAAAATAGATTGCAGAATTAAATTAATTACTTATTTTTGCACTCGCATTTGAGAAGAACGATTCTCAAATTTAATTGAAATTTTTGAGTTCAATTTACGCTCGGGGTGTAGCGTAGCCCGGTCATCGCGCCTCGTTTGGGACGAGGAGGTCGCAGGTTCGAATCCTGCCACCCCGACATTTTTTTTTTGGGGATGAGCAATCATCCCCTTTTTTATTTTTGAACTCAAAAATGGGCCAGTAGCTCAGCTGGATAGAGCACCTCCCTTCTAAGGAGGCGGTCTCAGGTTCGAATCCTGACTGGCTCACATTAAAAGACTCAACTTTCGTTGAGTCTTTTTTGTTTTATACTGCTTCACTTCACCATTATGAGTTCTCCTCATTCCCTCAAATACAACCATCCCCACTGTTAATTTTGTTTAAAAACACTTTTTAATGCAAAGGTTAATTAATAATCCAGCTACAAAAAGGTAAATCTTAAAACAAAGGCATATGAAAAAATTAACAAACAGCACAACATTTAAAGGAACACTCATTTTAGTTGCATTTTTAGCAACACAAAATCAAAGCTTTGCACAAGACCGAAATCAAGGTCCACCAAGTTTTGCCCAAATACTAGCTGAATTAGACAAAGATGAAGATGGTAAACTATCTGAAAGTGAAGTGAAAGGCCCACTTAAAAATGATTTTTCAAAAATCGATTCAAATGAAGACGGTTTTATTAGCGAAACTGAATTCAATGAGGCTCCTAAACCAAAAGGGAAGCCTAGAGGGAAAAAGTGATATTTACACCAAACGAAAAGCAGCGAATTAATGGCTGCTTTTCTTCTTTAAGTTTAACGCTCAAAAAACATCAAACTTTGCACATTTCATGCAATCAAAACCGAGTAAAAACTTCGTTTTTCAATCACGCTTCAAACCACCAGTATTTAAAGACAGAAAATAACCAATATTAATTCCATTTTCTTTTATCTTTTTTTCGTTTTTTATGCTTAACGTTGACCTCATATTAGATAATTATGATTGAAAATATCGAGAACATTGAATTATCGTTTTTAACTCTTGATGATTATCAAGAATTGAAAACTGCAATGATTGAGGCATACTCTACAATGCCAGATTCGTACTGGAGAGAGTCTCAAATCAAATCATTAATTGAGAAATTTCCTCAAGGACAGGTTGTTATTAAAATCAATAATCAATTGGCGGGTTGTGCCCTTTCTATAATTGTTGATTACGACCTTTTTGATGAAGTACACACGTACAAGGAAATTACAGGCGATTTCACCTTTACTACGCACAACGAAAATGGAGACGTTCTTTATGGAATTGATGTTTTCATCAAGAAAGAATTTAGAGGATTGCGTTTAGGTCGAAGACTTTACGATTACCGAAAAGAACTTACTGAAAAATTAAACTTAAGAGGAATTGCATTTGGAGGAAGAATACCAAATTATCACAAGTTTTCAGATAAACTAACTCCAAAAGAATACATTGAGAAAGTTAAGCGTAAAGAGATTTATGACCCTGTATTGAATTTTCAAATTTCGAACGACTTTCATCCTTCTAAAATTATGAAAGGTTACCTTGAGGGAGATGAAGATTCAGGAGAATTTGCCGTACTTCTAGAATGGGATAACATATACTTCACGAAGAAAACAAAAGAAGCAGTCGAAATTAAAAAGGTCGTTCGTCTAGGACTAATTCAATGGCAAATGCGTCTTTACAAAGACATGGAAGAGTTAATGCAACAAGCAGAATATTTTATCGATGCTGTTTCTGCTTATCGTGCCGACTTTGCATTATTTCCTGAGTTTTTCAATGCGCCGTTAATGGCTGATAACAATCACCTTCCAGAATCAGAAGCAATTCGTGAATTGGCTAAACACACACCATATATCGCTCAGAAATTTTCTGAACTTGCTATCTCGTATAACATCAACGTAATTACTGGTAGTATGCCTGAAATTAAAGATAACCTATTATATAACGTGGGTTATTTATGCAGACGAGATGGAACTATGGAACGCTATGAAAAACTTCACGTCACACCTGACGAGGCTAAAGTGTGGGGAATGCAAGGCGGAACTGAGTTAAAAACATTTGATACGGATTGCGGTAAAATCGGTATTTTAATCTGTTATGATTCGGAATTTCCTGAACTTAGCAGGCTTTTAGCTGATGAAGGAATGGATATTTTATTTGTGCCGTTCTTAACTGATACTCAAAACGGTTATTCTCGTGTACGTCATTGTGCTCAGGCTAGAGCAATTGAAAATGAGTGTTATGTGGCCATTGCAGGAAGTGTTGGTAACCTCCCAAAAGTGCACAATATGGACATCCAATTTGCGCAATCGATGGTATTTACTCCATGTGATTTCTCTTTCCCTGCGAATGGGATTAAGGCTGAAGCTACAACAAATACTGAAATGATATTGATCGCTGATGTTGACCTTGGATTACTTCGTGAACTGAATCAATTTGGGAGTGTACGAAACTTAAAGGATCGAAGAAAAGATATTTTTGATTTAAGAAAATTGAATCAATAATCTCCTTTTTTGTTTAAAACGAATAATGTAACTTACGATATCAATCGAATTCGATATTAAATAATGGATTTCTTTAACGCTCTAATTACAGATTATAAACAACTAATTACAATCATATCAGTAATTGTCATTGCTTTTGGATTGTCTAGAATATTGAGATGGGCAATTAATCGGTCGTTCAGTAAATCTACGCAAAATTACAAAGTAGACTTAACGAGGTTACGTTTCTTCAAGAATGCCTTAACATTCATTATTTGGCTTGTTGCAACTGGAACGATAATTTCCTTAATACCGCAACTAAAGCACCTTGCAATCACACTTTTTGCTGGAGCTGGTATTCTTGTAGCTATTATAGGTTTTGCTGCACAAGAGGCTTTTTCAAATATTATAGGAGGTGTTTTTATCGTGATTTTTCGACCGTTTCGTGTTGGCGACATGATTAAAGTTGGAAGTCAAAACTACGGTGTTGTTGAGGACATTACTTTACGTCATACAATCATCTTGAACTTTGAGAACAAACGTGTTGTAGTTCCAAATTCAGTCATTAATTCAGAAACAATTACTAATGATAGCATAGGTGACACAATTGTCTGTCGCTACATCGAAATTGGAATAAGTTATGACAGTGATGTTCAAACTGCAATAAAAATCATTCAGGAAGAATCAATAAAACATCCAAAATCATTTGATCATAGATCTCCAAAAGAAAAGAAAACTGTGGATCAAGTTGAAGTACGATTAACTTCATTTGGTGATTTTAGTGTGAATTTAAGAGCATATGTATGGACGAAAGACCCTATGAATGCTATGAGGATGCACAGTGATATCAATAAAGCAATTAAAGTAAGGTTTGATAATGAGGGAATTGTCATTCCTTATCCACATAGAACCGTGATTATGAAAGAAGAAAAGCCAAAGAGCAACATCGAAAAGGCTTAGAATTCAATTTTGACAAGTAGACAGTATGGCTAGATTTAACAGAACTAAAAGAGAAGACATTGGATTAGCACCTGATACGCTATTATATAGAGGTAAAGAGCGAACTCACTCTACAGACTTTTCATTGATTCAATATAATAGTTCTGACTTACAAGAATCAGATTTAAACAATCTTAATCAATATACTACTAAAGAAAGCTATAATTCTTGGCTAAACATTAATGGTGTTCATGAAGCTGAATTAATGCGACTTATAGGAAAGAAGTTCGACCTGATACCTTCAGTAGTTGGTGACATTATGAATACGCATGCAAGGCCTCGGATTCAAAACATAAAGGGTGCGCTTTATGTATCGTTAAAGATGTTACGATTTGAAGAAAATATCAACGAAGTCTTTTCAGAAAACCTTGTACTCATATTGAAGGAGAATGAATTAATTACTTTTCAAGAACTTAAGGGGGATGTTTTCGAATCTGTACGTTTAAGAATCAGAAATGAAAAAAGTAAAATTAGAACTGAATCTGCTCATTATTTGTTTATCGCATTACTAGACGTAGTTATTGATAACTACAATTTTATTATCAGTCGAATTGGGGATAAAATTGATACGATAGATGAACAATTATTAGATAGAGTTCCGGTAAACCCTGAAGAAGATATTTACAGTTTAAAAAGCGAAATCATTTACATGAACCGTGCAATAAAACCTTGTAAAGAAATGCTAAACATTTTAGCTAAAAAGGATGTCACAAGCGATCAAGTTAAAGAAGGAACATTAGATCTCATAAACAACATCAATCATGCGTCAGATGCACTTGAAAGTTATCGAGAGCTCCTTTCGGAACAGTTAAACTACACACAAACAATTGCAAATAATGAATTAAATCAAACTATGAAATTCTTAACAGTTTTCTCTGTTATTTTCATACCATTGACATTTATTGCAGGAATCTATGGAACCAATTTCTCCCATATACCGGAGTTAGAATTAGCGAATGGCTATTATTACATGTGGGGATTAATGATCATCATTGCGATACTCATGATTTATTATTTCAAACGGAAAAAATGGTTGTAAAAAAAGACCTACCGATTTGGTAGGTCTTTTTTTTACTATCTGATTACCGACTATTTTTTAAAAACAGCATCACCATCCTCAAACGTTTTAAACTCGACTGAATAACCACTTGGATCCACAATAAACATTGTTTTTTGTTCTCCAGATTTTCCTTCGAACACAAGTTTTGGTTCAATTTGAAACTCTACACCTAGATCACGCAACTTCAATTCAAGAGCATGCCAATCTTTCCACGGAAGAATTGTCCCGAAATGATACGTTGGAAAATTATTTTCTCCACCTCTAAAAGCGGGATACTCACAGACCAACTCTGGATTTTCCTGAACTGTTAATTGATGACCAAAGAAATTAAAATCAATCCAGTTTGACGCTTCTCGTCCTATTTCGCAACCTAAAACATCCACATAAAAACGGCGTGTTTCTTTGAGGCTTTTAACCGGAAAAGCTATGTGAAATAATGTATTCATCGTTGTTATTTTTGATAATTACTCTTCTAATAAATAAGCAAATATTAATGGCGCTACAATTGTGGCATCTGATTCAATTATGAATTTTGGTGTATCAATATCAAGTTTACCCCAAGTAATTTTTTCGTTAGGAACGGCACCTGAATACGAACCATAACTTGTTGTAGAATCAGAAATCTGACAGAAATAACTCCAGAATGGCGTATCTGTTCTTTCCATATCTTGATACAACATCGGAACTACACAAATCGGGAAATCACCTGCAATCCCCCCTCCAATTTGAAAGAAACCGATTCCTTGATCACCTGCATTTTCAGTATAATAATCAGCCAACCACATCATGTATTCAATTCCTGATTTCATTGTACTTGCTTTCAACTCACCTTTAATACAATACGAAGCAAAAATATTCCCCATCGTAGAATCTTCCCATCCAGGAACGATAATTGGCAAATTCTTTTCTGCTGCTGCAATCATCCAAGAATTTTTAGGGTCAATCTCATAATATTGTTCTAAAACTCCTGAAAGCAATAGTTGATACATGAATTCATGTGGAAAATAACGTTTCCCCTCCTCTTCTGCTTTCTTCCAAATTTCAAAAACATGTTCTTGCAACCTTCTAAACGCTTCCTCTTCTGGGATGCACGTATCAGTAACACGATTCAAACCTCTTTCCAAAAGATCCCATTCCTCTTTCGGAGTTAAATCACGATAATTTGGAACACGCTCATAGCTATTATGCGCAACAAGATTCATGATGTCTTCCTCCAAGTTTGCACCTGTACAAGAAATCATTTGAATTTTATCTTTTCGAATCATTTCAGCTAATGAAATACCCAATTCTGCTGTACTCATTGCTCCAGCTAATGACACCAACATCTTTTTTCCGTCTTTCAGGTGTTGTTCATAACCTTTAGCTGCATCCACTAATGCTGCTGCATTAAAGTGTAAAAAATTCTTTTCAATAAACGATCTAACTTCTTTTGCCATTATAACTCGTATTTATATGATATTAATTTGTAAAATAATTTTGCCGCCATAAAATCAGGGGCTTGTGTTGTTTCATTTGGTGCTAATTCAACGATATCGAATCCCACTACATTAGATTTATTAAACACTTTCTTCATTAAATCTAAGGTTTCATTCCACAACAACCCTCCGGGTTCTGGGGTTCCAGTAGACGGCATAATTGAAGGGTCGAATGCATCTAAATCAATTGTTATGTACACGTTTTCTCCGATGCAATTAAGTACATCTTCTTGCCAATATTGATTCGCTCGAATATCGTATGAAGTGAATAGATTATCATTGTTTAAAAATGGTAATTCAACTGAATCCATACTTCGAATACCTACCTGAACCAAATTACAAGTTTTAGACGCTTCATGCATTGCACAAGCATGATTGCAAGCAGAACCATTGTACTCTGGTCTTAAATCTGAATGGGCATCTAATTGCAATACTGTCAAGTCATTATACTTTTCTTTAAATGCGCGAATAGAACCAATACTTACCGAATGCTCACCACCAATCATTGTAACAAACTTCCCCAGGTCTAAGTATTCTTTCACTCCTTTATGGACAGCATCTACCATTGCTTCAGGACTTTCATCCTCAGTAATCGCTGGTGCTAAATTGATTCCTCTCAGGTATACCTCAGAGTTAGTTTCAATATCATACAACTCCATATTTTCTGCTGCATCAAAAATCGCTTCAGGACCTTTATCTGCACCTTTCCCATAGGTACTTGTCCCGTCGTATGGAACTGGAATCACAACGATTTCAGCTTTATTCAATCCAGCATATTCTTCTGGAATTCCTGCAAAAGTTCTCATTAGTATCCTAGTATTTTAAGCATTTCTTCACTTGTTTGTTGCGGTCGAGAAAGACGAGAGACAATATTTCCCTCTTCATCTTGATCAATAATGATATGCTTTGGCGATGGAATTAGACAATGTTTGATTCCACCGTATCCTGAAATTGCCTCTTGGTAAGCTCCTGTATTGAAGAATCCAACATACAATTCTTGGTTAATATTAAACTCAGGTAAATAAATCGCATTAACGTGTTGCTCCGAGTTATAGTAATCGTCACTATCGCAAGTCATCCCACCTAAAAACACGCGTTCATATTTCTCATTCCAACGGTTAATTGGTAACATGATAAAGCGTTTATTAATTGCCCAAGAATCTGGTAATGAAGTCATAAAAGACCCATTAATCATATTCCAACGCTCTTTGTCATTTTGCTTCTTCTGGTTCAGGATAGAAAATATCATTCCGCCAGACTCTGCGACTGTATACGAACCGAATTCAGTAAAAATATTCGGGTGCTTCGCTCCTACCGATTCTGCACCAGTTTTAATTTGAGCCGTAATTTCCGAAACCATGTATTGATAATCATACTCAAACGCAAGCGAATTTTTAATTGGGAAACCTCCTCCAATATCTAAATGTCTTACATCTGCACCATCCTTAATTAAATCTGTATACACAGTAATAAATTTGCGCAACTCATTCCAGTAGTATGCATTATCACGAATTCCTGTGTTTACAAAGAAGTGCAACATTGTCAAATCAAATTTCTTGTGATTCTTCAATTTCCAATTGTAAAATGGAACAACATCCTGATACCCGATACCAAGTCGAGAAGTATAAAATTCGAATTTTGGATCTTCCTCAGAAGCAATACGAATACCAATTTGAAGCTTAGTATCAATTAACTCATCCAATAATTCGAACTCATCAAAACTGTCAATAATCGGGATAATTCGATCAAATCCAAGTTCGATGAGCTTTGCTATATTCATGATATACTCTTCAGTTTTATAGCCATTACATAAAACGTAAGTATCATCACTTAACAAACCTTTTTGAAACATTGAAATAATTATATCAATGTCATAAGCCGATGAAGTTTCAATGTGAGATCCGTGTTTTGCACACTCTTCTAAAACAAATGAAAAATGCGAGCTTTTTGTACAATAACAATAGTTGTACTCTCCCTCGTATTCAAGTTCATCGAATGCATTTTTAAACCAATCTCTACATTGTTCTATTTGCTGACCAATAACTGGCAAATAAGAGAATCTTAACGGTGTACCATATTCACTTATTAACTCCATCAAATCAATCCCTCTAAAAGACAATTCATCTCCTTTTACGTCAAACTCTTTTTGAGGAAAATCAAATGTTTGTTCGATTAAATCTTTATACTTATTCTTCATCACTAAAATCTAAATCGTCATCACCTCCTCCTTCGTTATCATCGTCGTCATCGTCATCATCTAAATCTTCAGAAGAACCAGCTTTACCTGCGATAATTGTTGAAATTGGAATAAGGTATATAAAATCACCATAATTGTAGATAATACCATCTACAATCTTACCTTGATAAGGAAAAGAAATTCGCTCAATATTACCTTCAGTAAAATCGTTATAGACTTCTTCTCTTACTCGTGGACTCAATTTTGAATACGCTCTAATTACCCTGTTCATTACAATTGTTTTTATTGGCAAATGTCACTTAAAAAAGAAAAAATAAACAAGCTTTGATATAAATTAAGTAAATAAAGGCTATTTTAACGCATTTTAAAGTGAATTTTACTGATTATGGATATTACAGACAAAAAAATCCTTGAAATCCTCCAAGATAACGCTATGATGACAGCCAAAGAAATGGCTCAAAAACTCTCCTTAACAACGACACCTATATATGAGCGGATAAAAAAACTACAAAACGCTGGTATTATTAAACAATATGTCGCATTATTGGATGCGGATTTGTTAGGTAAGAGCATTACGGTCTTTATGAACATCACGATTAAAGACCAACATTCTGAAAAACGGGAAGAATTCGTAAAACAAATGGAACAACTAGAGGCCGTCATGGAGTTTTATCACACATCTGGAAGCTTTGATTTTTTAGCAAAAGTTAAGTTCTCCGATATTAAGTCATTTCGCGATTTTCTAGTAAATGATGTTTCATCAATACACAACATAAGTGACATTGATAGTCAGATTGTGTTGGAAGAAATAAAATATTCAACAAAACTAATTTTTTAGATTATGAAAATTTGCTTCATAATGTATCCTTGGGATCGGGTAAACCCTAAACAAGACTCAACATTAAGAATGATCCATGAATTATGTCTGAGAGGACATGAAGTTGCTGTAACGCATCCGCCAAATTTAACTATACGTGATAGCGTTACCTTAAGCTTGTGTAAAACAATTCAGCCTGGAAAAGTTTCATCCAGTATTCCTTCGTTCTATAAATCTGTCGTTTTTAAAGAGAAGATGAAACCATTAAAGAATTTTGATGTGATTTTCATGCGAGACAATCCTCCGATGGATCCGATTGTTCTGAACTTTTTAGATTCAATTAAAGATGACGTATTTATTTTAAATGCGGTAGATGGTTTAAGAATTACAAACAACAAAATATATACGGCTGCATATACAGATCCAAATCGTGAGTTAATTCCAGCTACCCACGTTTCGAAAAACATTGACTATTTGATTCGAATCATTGAAGAATCTGAAAATGATAAAATGATTATGAAGCCACTAGATGGATATGGTGGAAGCGGTGTCATAGTGATTGAAAAGTCAGCGATGCATAATATTAAGTCATTACTAGACTTTTACATTCATGGTAAAGACGGAAAATCACATTATGTTATTCTTCAAGACTATGTGGAAGGAGCAGAAGATGGAGACGTTCGTGTACTCATGTTGCACGGTGAACCAATAGGCGCTTTAAGAAGACGTCCGGCCAAAGGAGATGCAAGATCGAATATCTCTGCTGGGGGATCAGTTGAGAAATACAAATTGACCAAAGAAGATAAAATTCTTTGTAAAAAAGTAGGCGAAAAATTAGTGCGAGATGGAATTTACTACGCTGGTCTTGACTTAATTGGAGGTAAATTGATTGAGGTAAATGTTATGAGTCCTGGTACAATAACGGACATCAATAAACTAAACAACACAAAACTCCAACGTAAAATTGTTGACTATTTAGAACGAGTAGTTGAAGAAATAAGTGATCGTAAAAACAAATCTGAATTAATAAAACTATCGACAAATGAAACGGTTGGAGATTAGCGAGATCATTCAATTAATTGAAAACGGTAAACAATTTGAAGCTAAAGCGAAGGATGGATCTTTCACAATTAAAGTAAATCGTTACTTGCCATATTGTTGTACTGCCATTCATGATGGTAGTAATTTACGTGCTGAACTAAAATCGAAAATAAATCATGATGAATATAGTCGTTGGTACGAAGAGGATCCGTTTACAGGAGATTTTATCGCTTCAATGCCAATTACGTTAATTGGGCATGATTCTCGATTCGAATATGATTTAAATCGCAAACCAGAAGATTGTATTTTTGATACAGCATGGGATAAAAAAGTTTGGAAGAAAAAATTAACGCCAAAAGAACGTCAAACAAGTATTCAAAAACACAATAACTACTATAAAGTAACACATGCTCTAATAAAAAAGTTAGAAGAAATGTTTGGCGGATGTGTTGTCTATGATATTCACTCTTACAATTATCAACGATGGGATCGAAAAGTACCTTTATTCAATATCGGGACAGAACGCATAGATACAAAGCGTTATGGAGATGTGATCGAACATTGGCAAAAAGAACTCGCGTCAATTGAACTTCCAAACATTGAAAATCAATCTAAATTAAATGATGTCTTTTTCGGTCGTGGTTATAATTTAGAATACATTACAACAAACTTTAAGAATACTCTTGTATTAGCTACAGAGATAAAAAAAGTGTATTGCAATGAACTAACTGGTGATGATTACCCAAACTTGATTAAGGAATTACAACATCAATTAAAAGTTCGGATATTAAATAACGCCAATTATTTCACTCAAGATAATACAAACTGGGTGCATGAAACAAGTACGAAGCTTTTAGACAAAACAATGGATCCTGCGATATTGGATGTTGATCGAAAACTAAGTGTCATGCTTAAAAAGTTTGAACTTTTGGCATTTGTCAACCCTATCAACACAAATCAGGAGAAAAAGAAGTTTTTCAAGAATAAATGCACTGTA
>JBFHHS010000015.1:0-22346 GCA_041596895.1 Crocinitomicaceae bacterium
AACAACCCATATCAAAACAAAACAAAACCTTCAATTCACCCTTGGTATATCGACTACAACATGTATCGAAGTTATAATACAAATCAAGACAAAGACCGCAGAGCCAGATCAAGTCTTGAGAAAAAAGCTGAGGCATACGGATATACTGCTGGGGCTCCAACAGCAGTTGCTGAAGATGCTGAAATGGACGCGATGACTGCTAATCAATTTGTACAAATCGTGGAGCACATGATTTCTGCTGAGTTTAGAATTGACCTTCCATATTCAATCAAATCAAATAATCAACAGCATATGGTTTTGGTTAAAAATGTAGACCTAGACGCTGATTACAAATACTATAGCGTTCCAAAATTTGATCAATCGGCCTATCTAGTTGCTCAGATCACGAACTTAGATGAATTACAACTCGTACCTGCCAAAGCGAACATTTTCTTTGACGGAACATATATGGGGGAAACGTACATCGACCCAACTTCAATGAACGACACATTAAACTTGAGTCTAGGAAAAGACCCGAATATAATTGTCAAACGTACTCTATTGAAGAAAGAATGCAAGGACAAAGTTGTTGGAACGAAGCATGAACGCACATCAGTTTTTGCAATTGAAGTGAAAAACATGAAATCTACTTCCATTGAAATCGTAATCCAAGATCAAATCCCGGTGACTTCAAATCCTGAAATTGAAATTGAAGTGTTAGAGGTTGACAAAGGAACTCTGGACAAACGAACAGGTATAGTTGAATGGAAATTCAACCTTAAGCCTAAAGCAAGTAAAGACATCCAGTTCGGTTATAAAGTAAAACACGACAAGGATAAAATCGTTCCTTTGAATTAACATTTAAATAGAATCGAAATGCCAGTTGCGAAAGTGACTGGCATTTTTTGCTTCATTTAACGGTTTTAATAGGGTTAACAAGTACGTTTTTCTTATTTTTATCTTGATGAAAAAATTCGAGATCCCGGAGTATTATAAATCCCCAATTATTAGCAAGGTAAAAGCTAAACGCAAATTGGATGACCCTAGAAAAAAGGACTTCTCTCCTACTACGCTTAAATTTGGGAGTGTCGAGTTTATTATCAGTCGACATTTTGGTTTTTGCTATGGTGTTGAAAACGCTATTGAAAAGTCGTATCGTGCAATTCAAGAAAATCCGGATAAACGCATTTTTTTGATTAGCCAAATGATTCATAATCCTGATGTTAATCAAGATCTATTGAGTCAAGGCGTTCGTTTTATTCAGAACACTGATGGTACTCAAATCATTCCGTGGGATGAAATTACACCAGAAGACATTGTTATTATTCCAGCATTTGGGACAACCACAGAAATTCGTGACCTTTTGATCAACAAAGGAGTTGATGTTCAAACCTATAACACAACCTGCCCTTTTGTAGAAAAAGTATGGAACCGCTCTGCAAAACTTGGTGAAAATGACCATACAATCATTATTCATGGTAAACACAATCATGAAGAAACAAAGGCAACTTTTTCACATAGCAAGGAAAACTCTCCTTCCCTTATTGTTAAAAATATGGAGGAAACGAAATTTCTTGCAGACTTCATTTTAGGTAAACATACTTTATCCGAATTCAACCTGTTTTTTGAGGGTAAATTCTCAGAAAACTTCAATGCTGAAAAAGACTTAAATAAAATAGGCGTTGTTAATCAAACAACCATGTTGGCAACGGAAACACAAGAAATTGCTGACTTCCTGCATACAACAATGATTGAAAAATTTGGAATCGAATCCATTAAAAATCATTTTGCTGATACACGAGACACCCTTTGCTACGCAACAAACGACAATCAATCTGCAACCCTTGAATTATTAAATTTAGAGGCAGATTTAGCGATAGTTGTCGGTGGGTACAATAGTAGCAACACCTCTCATTTGGTAGAATTACTTGAGCCTAAATTTAAAACGTTCTTCATTAAAAATGAAGATGAAATAACATCTAAAAATGACATCACTTCGTTTGATATTAACACGAAGAAAATAGTTCAATCTGATCAATTCCTTGGAAACAAAACCAACTTAAGAATAATTATTACTTCTGGTGCATCCTGTCCTGATGCAATCGTTGATAATGTGATGAAAAAGGTTTTAAACCTCATGGATATTACATTTGACCCAAACAACATCAATCTTTAGATGGAAAGGTTTATCAATATATTGGTCATTCACCCTGAGGAAATTATTCGCATCGGACTTAAGGAAATTTTGTCTGGTGGTGGAAACAATGTCTTGATGACTAGTAATACGGAAGATGCTATTGCCATCGTTAGTAAAAAGGAAGTCGGTATTGTTATTTTGGATATTGAATCTTCAACCCATGGAGATAATATCATCAAGGAATTAAAAAATCAGAGTCGTTTAAAAAACAATTACATCATCCTCATAGCAAATAGAACAACAACGGACTCTAAGCTATATAAAGGGATGCAAAGTGGTGCTGTAGATTACATTCCATTCCCCTTCAATCCTAACCTAATAAAAAGTAAGATTGAAGTATTCAAAACATTGTACTATAAAGACCAAAGAATTGGTCAACTTTTAAGTAATATTTTCCCAGAAACGGTGCTCAACGAACTTTCATTGGGTGGTAAATTCTCTCCCAAAAGAGTTGAAAATGGGGTTGTACTTTTTACAGACTTCGTTGACTTTTCATTGAAAGCGAAATCTTCCAAACCATTATATTTAATTCAACAATTAGAGAAGTATTTTTCGAAGTTTGATCAGATTATGCTGAAATATAACCTTGAAAAAATCAAGACAATTGGAGATGCATACATGGCTTTATCTGGCGTTACTGAAACACATCCAGAACCTGCAATAAGAGCATGTTTAGCGGCGATTGAAATCAGAGACTTCATGAGAACCGAAAGGGATGTTGCCATTGCCTTAAAACGGGATTTCTGGGAAATTAGAATTGGTTTGCACATGGGACCACTGGTCGCTGGAATCGTTGGTTCAACAAAATATAGTTTTGATGTTTGGGGCGATACGGTTAATGTAGCAGCTAGAGCTGAATCTGGAACAAAGAACGGAAGTATAAGTATTACAAAATCTATTCATAAAAATCTTAAAAATCACTTTACTACAACCCCTCGTGGGAAGGTTGATTTAAAGAAACGAGGTGGTGCCGTGGAAATGTTTTATCTCGACGCTGTTGCGCCAGAAAGTTCAATGGACAATGAAGGTCACTTACCCAATAGTGCTTTGCGTATCCAATGTGGTTTAGAGTCAATGGACTTTGAACTTATGCGTAATTGGATATTAAATCACCTGAAATCATTGCTACCAGAAAACATGTTGTATCATGACATTCCACATACGCTCAATGTTGAAAAAGCAGCAATGCGCTATGGAAAACTTGAAGGAATCACCTCTGAGGAGATGCGTTTGATTCGAACGGCTGCGCTTTTCCATGACTCTGGTTTTATCTTAAAATACGATCACAATGAAGATTTTGGAATTGCAATGGCAAAAGCAATGCTCCCTAAATTTGGTTATTCCATAGAACAAATTGAGATTGTTTGTAATTGCATTCACGCCACAAAACCAAACGTATTACCAGAATCACTTTTGGAACAAATTATGGTTGATGCGGATTATGATTATCTGGGACGACCAGACTACCATGTCATCGTTAAAAAACTAAGACAAGAACTGTCAGATTATGGTACAGAGATGTCTGAAGTTGAATGGTTAAAATATCAATTAAACTTCTTAGAAAACATTCACAAATATTTTACAGTTTCAGCTAAAAACATTAGAAATTACGGGAAATCAGTTCGAATTAATGATTTAAAACGAAAACTAGAAAACCTGAAATCAGAACAATAATGAAGGTATACACAAAGAAAGGAGATAAAGGAACAACGCAATTAATTGGTGGAACTAGAATCCCTAAAAATTCGTTACGCATTGAAGCATACGGAACGATTGACGAACTAAATTCGTATATAGGACTAATACGAGATCAAAATATCAATCAGAAATATGTAGATCAATTGATTGAAACTCAAGATAGGTTATTTACCCTTGGTTCGCTACTTGCAGCAGACCCAGAAAAATCTACAATGAAACTACCTGAACTGCAAGAGACTGATGTAACGAACCTTGAAAATTGGATTGATGAAATGGATGCAGAATTAGATCCAATGACAAGTTTTGTTCTTCCAGGAGGACACACAACCGTATCATTTACTCACATTGCTAGATGCGTCTGTCGAAGATCCGAACGTATAATTACTGAACTGAGTTTGAATGATAAGGTTTCTGCATTAGTTTTAGCTTATGTGAACAGATTAAGCGATTATCTTTTTGTCTTAGGTCGAAAATTAACGAAAGACCTTGATGCAAAAGAACAACCTTGGCAACCAAGGATGTAATTTCGGCACTTTATTTGATTCAAAAATGAAACTTTCTCGAATTAAATTTGGTTTTTTTCAAATTAAATTTACTTTTGCGGCAAAGACAGATTAATTTTTATAAAACATATATATATGTACTGGACATTAGAATTAGCTTCATACTTAGAAGATGCGCCGTGGCCAGCGGCAAAAGACGAATTGGTAGATTTCGCTATTAGAACTGGTGCACCACTAGAAGTAGTTGAAAATCTTCAGGCGTTGGAAGACGAAGGAGAAACATACGAAAATATCGAAGAGATATGGCCGGACTACCCTTCGCGAGAAGATTTTCTTTTCAACGAAGACGAATATTAAAAATCAAATCCCGAGTTACCTCGGGATTTTTTTTTCTCACTTATTCAACTATGCAACCATGAATTTCCTAGGACATCTTTATTTTTCAGATAACAATATTGAATTGATGTATGCCAACCTGTTTGGCGACTTCGTTAAAGGCAAAGACTTATCTGAATATTCAGATTTTATTCAAAAAGGAATTCATTTACATCGAACTATCGATTCTTATATAGATCATCACCCCATAGTTCTTGAGTTGCTGCATAAATTATATCCACTTTTACCCAAAGTTTCAGGTATTGCTGTAGACATTTATTTTGATCATTTGTTGGCTAGAAATTGGGATACTTACAGCTCTACAAATCGAGATACGTTTATTGACAATTTCTACAATTATCCAATTGAACGCAACTTTGGTAATGATCATTTTTGGGATGTAATTGATCGAATGAAAAAAGGGCAATGGCTCTTTAAATATAAATCAATGGAGGGCTTAACTAAAGCCTGCCAAGGGTTATCAAATAGAATATCTTTTCCAAATGTACTAGATCAGGCACCTGATGTTTTTATTCAAAATGAATTAATGATTACTCAGGCTTTTCACAAATTTATGCAAGAAGCAAAGGAATATTTTGAAGCTTATTACGAAGAGAATATTCGCTCTTGACACCTCTTTTAAAGTTACTTTTCTTTTCGGGCAATTTTTTCATTCAAAAAAAAAGCCTATTTTAATAATCGAAACACTAATTATTCAATATTGAATCTTTTCAAAAGTATATTCTTCTTACCGTTGGTTTTTGTTTTTTTAACGTTGTCTAGCTGTATTATGGAACAACCTGAAGAGGTTGAAAAATTTGTTCGTCCAGAAATTGAATTTGACCTTCCCGAAATAATGCAAAAAGGTAAGCTTACTGTTCTTGCTGAGAATAGTACTACTTCATATTTTATGTATAAAGGAAAACAAATGGGGTTCGAATATGAGCTTTTAAAACTTTTTGCAGAAGATATTGGTGTAGAGTTAGAAATCAAAGTAGTACACAACTTAGACAGTTTAATTACCATGTTAAATTCAGGACAGGGTGATTTAATTGCATGTAACTATACGGTAACACGTGAACGCAATAAACTGATTCACTTTTCTGAACCATTCATGCAGTCTGAACAAGTTCTGGTTCAACGAAAACCAACTGGTTGGGAAGATATGGACGAAGAAGAGTGGATGGCAGAAATCATTACCGATCCTGTTCAATTGGCAAATAAAACGGTCAAAGTATGGCAAAACTCAAGTTACTATGAACGTTTAATGCATCTTCAAGAAGAAATTGGCGATTCTATCAATATTGAAGGATTGGAAGGAAATGTTGGCGGAGAAGAATTAATAGAAATGGTTGCTGATGGGATCATTGATTACACAATAACAGAGCACAATGTAGCTCAAGTCAATGAACAGTTTTTCGACAACCTATATACAGACCTTACCCTTTCGGTTAAGCAAAAACTTGCCTTCGGCATGCGCAAGTCAAGTCATCTATTAAAAGTAAAGTTGGATGAATGGCTCATTGATTTTAAAGAACGGTCTACTTATAAATATATAGCACGGAAATATTTTGAACTTCCTCATGTTGCTCATAAACGTCAACGCGATTTTTCTAGCCTAAACGGAACTTCAATCTCGGCTTATGACGCGTTCTTTAAGCAAGCTGCTGCGAAGTCTGGTTGGGACTGGAGATTGATTGCCGCTATCTCATATCAAGAATCTAAATTTAATCCAAATGCACTTTCTTTCGGTGGTGCATACGGAATGATGCAATTTATGCCGAATACCGGTCCAACATATGGCGTTTTTCCCGATTCTCCTCCAGAAATTCAAATTATGGGAGGAGGTAGAAAATTAGCTGCGGATGAAAAACATTGGAAGGAAATACCGGACGACTTTCAACGTAAAAAATTCTCAATGGCCTCATACAATGCAGGGCGTGGTCATATCATGGATGCTCAGCGTTTAGCAAAAAAACATGGCTTGAATCATTTAGTTTGGGACGATAATGTAGAAAAAATGATACTAAACCTTTCTAAACAGGAATACTACCAAGATGAAGTTGTACGTCATGGAATGATGAGAAGTCGTACCACATACAACTATGTTAGAGAAGTTACTGAAAGATACCATAAGTGGGCAGCCATTTATCCGTGATACTTTCTATTTTTACAAAAAAAACATCAAACACTTAATTGTCATAGAAGGCCCAACGGCAAGTGGAAAAACATCCCTAAGTGTTGACCTTGCAAAGTATTTCAATACAGCAATCATTTCGGCAGACTCGAGACAGTTTTATAAAGAATTAGAAATAGGTACCGCAAAACCTTCTATAGAAGAACAAAATGGTATTCAGCATTACTTTATTGATTCTCATTCAGTATTGGATGAAGTTAGTTCGGCAAGATTTGAAAGAGAAGGTTTACAAATATTAAATGAGCTCTTTAAATCAAATGACGTCGCAATTCTTGTTGGGGGGTCTGGAATGTTCATTGATGCTTTATGCTATGGATTAGATAATATTCCAGCTGACCCAGCAATCAAAGCAGTCATTCAAAAAGAATATGATGAATTTGGAACCCACCCCCTACTTGATGAACTCAAACAAAAGGATCCGAATTATTACAATACAATTGATAGGGAAAACCCAATGCGTATAATAAGAGCCATTGAAGTTATTCGAATTACGGGAAAACCTTATTCAGAATTACGCAAAGCCAAACCAAAAAGTCGCCCTTTTCAAATTCATAAATACGTCATCAATCACGACAGAAAAATTTTATACGACAGGATAAATTTACGTGTTGATTTAATGATAAAAGCGGGGTTGATCGATGAGGCTCGATCTGTAATTCAACACAGGGGGCTGGCATCTTTGAATACCGTAGGTTATAAAGAAATCTTCGATTATATCGATGGAAATTGTACCCTTGAAGATGCTATTGAACGAATAAAACAAAATACACGTAGATATGCTAAGCGCCAATTAACCTGGTTTAGAAGACATAAAGATGCTGTTTGGATCGATTACGACAAGAACAGCAAAATGATTGAATCGATTTTACAGAACTTCAATTCTACTATGTAAGCATAGAGTTAATTGCGAATTTGGAATGATTATTGAATCTTCCATGGAAACAACCATTCATGAAAATAACACTCAACAACGTTATGCCTCATCCTTTAGCTTCAATAAAACATGGAGCAGATAGCATTTGGGGTAATCTCATAGAACTAAACGAAGGGAAACGCATCATGTTGAATGCGTCTAGCGGAAAAGGAAAATCAACATTCACAACAACCTCAATTGGTCTAAGAAGAGATTATGAGGGACAATTATTATATGACGGAAGAGATATTAAAGAATTGAACCCAAATGATTGGGCAGAAATTAGAATGACTAAAATCTCAGTTGTTTTTCAAGATTTACAACTCTTTCCAAAATTGACCGTTCAGGAAAATTTACTCCTAAAAAATAGCCTAACTGATACTTACACTGAAGTGGAGTTAAGACAGCTTTTGGAAAAATTGGAAATCGACGATAAATGGAATCAACAATGTGGTTTGCTTTCAATGGGACAGCAACAACGTGTCGCTATCATAAGAGCATTATCACAACCATATAGTTGGCTCATTATGGACGAACCTTTTTCTCACCTCGATGTAGATAATACAAACAGATGTTTGGATTTAATTCACAATAGAACAGTGGAACAAGGTGCCGGGTTTGTTTTAACTACACTCGGAGACGACCATGGATATAATTATGATCAAGAACTAAAACATTAATCATGTTGAATAAATTGCTTTTCAAAAATCAAGATAAAAAGCAACTAATCATTGCAGTGATTGGAGCTTTTATGGGAATCACTTTTCTCATCACTTCTATTCATTACCTCATTAAGGTCAATGAATTTGGAGAGGGCGCTGACATCTTAGGCCCGAATACCATTATTGTACAAAAACGCGTATCCAATTCAAGCACTTTAAACTTGACACGAACAGATTTCTCTAAAAATGAAATTGAAAAAATAAAAGCGGAGTCTTTCATTCAAGATGTAAAACCGGTTATTGCGAATAATTTTGACGTTTCTTTCGAAACTGCCGACCCCTTAGTTCCTAGATTTAGATCCGATGTATTCATTCAAACTGTCGATCCTGAATTTATGGATGTTAAATCTGAAGCTTGGAAATGGAAAGAAGGAGACGAATTTGTGCCAATAATCATGCCTCGCGATTTCTTAGTTATGTTAAATACATTTATGAGTGCCAGCGGAATCCCACAAGTATCTGATGACCTAGCTATGGATATAAAATTCAAATTTACGTTGAGTAATAACGATAATTCTAAAAAAGAATGGGTTGATGCGCGTATTGTTGGATTTACCAATGAAGTTGCTTCTCTATTAGTTCCTGAAAGCTTTATGACTTATGGAAACGATAAATTTTCTGATGGAACCGAACAAAAAATCACTCAAATCATGATTTCTGGTGAAGAAAGCGAATTTGGTTTAGTAGAAGAACTTTTGAAAAAACGTGGACTAGAATCAAAGAACTCTCAAATGGTTGTAGGTCGACTAAAAAGTATGGTTGGAACCTTATTCCTTGTTGTCCTCGGAATTTCAGTCATTGCTGTATTTGTTTCTGGATTAGTACTGATTCAATATATGCAGTTATTAATGTCGAGAAATGCTTATGAAGCAAGAACTTTAATGCGCATAGGATACCACCCAAATAACATCATCAAAAAGTTCTTTATTTATTTCGCTAAAATATTCGGAATTGTTACTGGATTAGGACTGTTCATGTTCTTTATTTTCAAGTTCTTTTTAGATGATATGTTCGAATCAGGTGGATTATATATCGATACAGGAATTACGTTCGGAAGTATTGGAGCACTCTTATTGGCTTATGTTTTGTTTACTTTGGCAAGTTATTTCACGGCAAAAAAAGGCATCTATAACGAATACTAGACGTTAAAGAAATGTTAATCCGAAACCGATGTGTCAATTTAACCGTCTATTAGAATACATTTAAGTACAAAAAAGAGAATACTATGAAAGCATTAATAGCATTTGCGATTTTATTTACAACTTCAATAGCCTACGGACAAAAATTGAAATTCAAGGTTGTAGGTCAAAAAGACACCACTGTAAACCTTGTGCGTTACTATGGTAAAAAATTGTACTATGCTGACACCGCTCAATTAAAAAATGGGGTCGTTGAATTTGATGGTTCAAAACAAAAGCCTGGAATTTTAGCTCTATTTCTTCCAGATCAAAGAATGCTTGAATTCATTTACAATAATGAAGAAGTCTATATTGAAACAACATACCCAGATTTAATGGGGACTGCACGCGTTAAAAAGTCTGAAGAGAATAAGGTATTCAGTGCTTACGTTAAATACATCAACGAACAAAGAAGAGAGGCAAACGCATTTGTTGAACAAAGAAAACTAGTTGCAGAAGAATCATCAGAATACAAAACGTTAACCGAAAAAATTGATCAAAGAACTGCAAACGTTGTAAACTATCAAAAAGATATAGTTGCAAATCACTGGGAAAAACTTGTTTCTAGAATTGTTAAGATGTCTATGGATATCGTGATTCCTGAAACACCGTTAGATGAAACAGGTGCACCTGTTGATTCAAACTTCAAATTCTTGTATTACCGTCAGCATTATTTCGATAACGTTGATCTGCAAGATGAGCGATTGGTAAGAACTCCAATCTATCACAATAAACTAGAGAATTACTTTAGTAAAAATATGATGATCCAACATTGGGATACTGTTCTGCACTATGCATTTGATTTATGCGATCAGTTAAATCCTAAAAATGAAATGTTCCAATATACGGTATCATGGATTACAAGCACCTATGAACAAAGTACCATCATGGGAATGGATAAGGTTTTTGTTATGATGGGAGATCGATATTACTGTCCACGTGATGCTGAAGGAAAATCTCTTGCACACTGGATGAGTGAAGAAAAATTAAATACACTTTGCGAGAAGGTTGAAACGCAGAAAAACCTGGTAATGGGAGCAACAGCACCGAACATTTCTTTAAGAGATACATCGGATGTTACTTGGAAAGATTTCTACAGTCTGGATAGCGAGTATAAGATTCTTTATTTCTGGGATCCGAACTGCGGTCACTGTAAAAAAATCACTCCAAAACTTCAAGTGCTTTATGAACGCAAATTTAGAGATAGAAACATCGAAATTTTCGCAGTTGGTAAGGCGGTTGGTGATGAGTTTGAAAAATGGAAATCTTATGTTAAAAAAAATAACTTAGAATTTATCAATGTTGCGGTAACGGATAAGCTATTTAAAGAAGCAACAATTGATGCACGTCAATTTGTACCAAGATATACTACATTGGAAGCTCTAAATTACCAACAAACATATGATATCTATGCCACACCAAAAGTGTTTGTTTTAGATAAGGACAATAAGATAATAGCAAAGAGTTTAAGTGTTTCGCAATTGGAAGATTTAATGGATCGATTGCAAAAGAAAACGGATGTTGAAAAGATATATCCTCCTGAAGAAGTTC
Source organism: Crocinitomicaceae bacterium (assembly GCA_041596895.1). Lineage (GTDB taxonomy): Bacteria > Bacteroidota > Bacteroidia > Flavobacteriales_D > Crocinitomicaceae > UBA4466. The sequence continues at coordinate 11,314 of JBFHHS010000015.1, forward strand.
CTGAGGATGAACAAATGCACTAGTAAACAGATTTAGTAACAAAAAAGCCACTTCCGAGTGGCTTTTTTGTTGTTTAAAACTTGATGTTTATTTAACATTCAATCCATTTTGCTTTGCGTACTTTTGCAACATAAAACAAAAAAAAACAAAAATGAAAAAGTTTTTATCATTATCAATGTTTGTCATGTTCTCCATGATGGCATTTTCACAAGCAACGACGCTTTTCATCTCAGAAATTGCTGAAGGAAGCTCTAACAACAAGTATTTAGAAATTTATAACGGGACCGGTTCAGCGGTAGACTTATCAAATTTCTCTTTATCTTCTTGTTCAAATGGGTGTGATGTTTCAGGTGAGTTTGATTTTCCTGACAACATTACTTTCGCACCAATGACAATGTTAAATGACGGAGATGTTTATTTAATTGCTCATCCATCTGCGGACGCTTCAATTCTTGCAGTTGCTGACATGACTTTCACCTTTTTGAGTAATGGAGATGATTCCTACGCGTTAACAAATGCAGGTGCAACGGCATCAGTTTACACAATTATTGATATTGTTGGAGACTTGCAAGGTGACCCTGGTTCAGGCTGGCCTGTAGCTGATGATTCAAATGGAACACAAAACCAAACCTTGGTTAGAAAGTCTACAGTTTGTAATGGTAACCCAATAGAATTAGGTTCTTTCGGAACAGATGTTGCATCAAGTGAGTGGATTGTTAATCCTATTGATGACTGGTCAAATATTAATGTGCACACATCTTCATGTGTTGCAACATGTGATACATACCATACGTTAACTTTAACAGAATGTACTTCTTATACTTCTCCAAGTGGATTGTATACTTGGACAACAACTGGAATGTATAATGACACAATTCCAAATGCTGCAATGTGTGATAGTATTATTACGGTTGATTTAACAATTGCTCCTGTATACAACGAAACAGCTACAGAAACAATTTGTTCTGGTTCTTCTTACACTTTTGGAACGCAAACTTTAACAACTCAAGGTCAATACACTGAGTTGTTTACTAGCATTGATGGTTGTGATTCTACTGTAGTTTTAGATTTAACTGTAGTTGCTTCTTACAATGAGACGGCAACTGCTGAAATTTGCGACGGTGATTCTTACATATTTGGTACTCAAACGTTAACGGTTGCAGGACCTTATACAGAATTATTCACTTCTTCTACTGGATGTGATTCTACTGTAAATTTAACATTAACGGTTTTAGCGACTTCTTCTTCAAGTATTACTGAAGTTGTTTGTGGTTCTTATACTGCTCCAGATGCAATGGTTTATACTACAACTGGTATTTACACTGCTGTTATACCTAACGCAGTAGGTTGTGATTCAACAATTTCAATTGATTTGACTGTAAACAATGCATCGACAAATACAATTACTGACGCTGCTTGTGGTTCTTACACTGCAAACTCAATGACGTATACTACTTCAGGAACATACATTCAAACTATGCCAAATGCTGCTGGTTGTGATAGTGTGATTACTTTTATTCTTGATATCACTCCTACTCCAGTTGCTCCAACTGTTTCTGGTGATGAAACATATTGTGATGGTGACGCAATCAACGACATGATGGCGACAGGAGCTGGCTTTGACTCATTGATTATTAGTGGTGTAGCCGATGCAACTTTACCAGGTGGTGTTCCAAAATGTATTGAATTCTTCGCAATTTATGATATTGCAGATTTGAGTACTTATGGATTTGGTTCTGCTAATAATGGTGGTGGTTCTGATGGGGAAGAGTTTACTTTCCCAGCAATTTCTTTAACTGCAGGGTCTACATACAAAGTAGCTACAGACTCAACAAATTACTTTGCTTTCTTCGGAGAATACCCAAACAATACAGCAACTTCAGCTGCGAATGTAAATGGGGATGATGCCATTGAGTTATTCCATAACGGTGTTGTAATTGATGTTTTTGGTGACATTAACATGGATGGTTCTGGTCAAGCATGGGAATATTTAGATTCTTGGGCTTACAGAAACAACAACTCGCTTCCAAACGGTGGTGTTTTTAACGTTGCTGAATGGACTTTCGGTGGAGTTGATGTTTTAGATGGTGCTACAGATAATGCAACTTCTGCAAACCCATTCCCTCTTGGATCTTTTACTACAGCAACGCCAACAAGTACAATTAACTGGTATTCTGATGCTGGATTAACTACAAATGTAGGAACTGGTTCTACATTAACTCCTTCAGGAGCTCCTGGTGCTGTAATATATTATGCAACTGAAACTCTAACTGGAGGATCAACTTGTGAAGGACCTGCTTCAATGATTACTATCACGGTGAATGCTTTACCATCAATGGATGCTATTGCAGACCAAACTTTATGTGCTAATGATGCTACAGCTGCAATCGCATTTACAAGTTCAGATGCAGGTGTTACTTTCGATTGGACAAATGATGACGCTTCAATTAATTTAGCAACATCTGGTTCAGGAGACATCGCTTCTTTCAACACTGAAAACACTGGTTCAACAGCGGTTACAGCGGTAATCACCGTTACTCCAATGGCTAACGGATGTGCTGGAACGCCAGAAAACTTCTCAATTATTGTAAATCCACTTCCTTCAGTTGCCTTTACTCCAATTAGTACGGCTTGTGTTTATGATGATGCTTTCAGTATTTCTGCTTCTCCTTCTGGAGGAACATTCTCTGGAACAGGTGTTACTGGAACTGACTTTGACCCAGCTACTGCAGGTGTAGGTGTACATACAATTACCTATGAATATACAGATGCAACAACTACTTGTACTGCTTCAGCAATGATTGATATCACTGTAGACGCATGTGCTTCTATTGAAGAAAACAATGTGAATAACGTAGCTATCTTCCCAAACCCTGCAACGGATGTTATCACATTAACGTTCGAGGCAGATGAGGCATTGGTCACTTTATACTCTATCCAAGGTCAAGTGATGAGTGTTAATACAATTCATTCATCTGAAATGATTAATGTATCTGATTTAGACGCTGGTACTTACATAGTAAAAGTTCAAGCGAATAATAGAACTTATACTGATCGTGTTATTATCAAATAATTATACAACATAAAATTAAAGCCGCTCATACGAATGAGCGGCTTTTTTATGCCATAAACTTTTATCTTTAACTAGATAAATAGCTTATTATGAAAAATATATTCTTTGTATTCTTCCTTTTTACCCTTAATAGTTTTGCTCAAGATTACTGGCAACAAGAGGTAAACTATAAAATTGACGTTAAACTCGATGATAAATCTCATACACTTAGAGGTTATGAAGAATTTGTTTACATCAACAACTCGCCTGACCCTTTAACTAAATTGTATATTCACATTTGGCCAAATGCATACAAGAATAAAAACACGGCATTGGCTCGTCAACAATACAACAATGGAAACCAAAAACTTACTTATGGTTCGGAAGAAATAAAAGGTTTTATCGATTCATTGGATTTTAAAGTAAATGGTGCAAACGCAACTTGGAACTATCATCATCATGAAGATATTGCGATTATTGAACTTTCTTCTCCCCTAGCATCCGGAGAAAGCATCACTGTTTCAACTCCATTCAAAGTAAAAATTCCTTCAGGGTCAATTTCTCGTTTGGGTCACATTGGTCAATCCTATCAAATTACGCAATGGTATCCTAAACCAGCTGTATACGACAAACAAGGTTGGCATCATATGCCCTACTTAAATCAAGGAGAATTCTTTTCTGAATATGGATCGTTTGATGTTAAAATTACTTTGCCCAAAAATTATGTAGTGGGTGCAACAGGTGATTTACAAACAGATTCTGAGATTGAATTCATGAATCGTTTGGCCAAACATACCGCCCTCGATCTTTCTAATGACGACGATGATAATGATTCCAAAACAACACGCGCCAAAACACCGAACACTATTCCAGAGTCGAGTAAAGAATTTAAAACAATTCAATTTACACAAGATAATGTCCATGATTTTGCTTGGTTCGCTGATAAACGATATCAAGTTTTAAAAGGTCAAATCGATTTACCCAATTCAAAACGAAGAGTTACAACGTGGGCACTTTTTACACCAAAAAATGCTTCGTTATGGAAAAATGCTATCGAATATATCAATGACGCAACATATTACTATTCGCTTTGGAACGGAAACTACCCTTATAATCAAGTCACAGCTGTTGATGGTACTATTTCCGCTGGTGGTGGTATGGAATATCCTAATGTGACTGTTATTGGAAATGCAAGTAATGCTCATGAATTGGAGGTTGTAATAGTTCATGAGGTGGGCCACAATTGGTTTTATGGACAATTAGGTACAAACGAGCGCGTTCATGGATGGATGGATGAAGGTATGAACACATTGAATGAAGTGCGATACATGCAAACAAAATATCCAAATAACACAGCTATGTCTGATATGGTTTTAGGTGGTAGATTCCACATGGATCATTTAAGTCACCATGACATGTCTGACATTTCATTTCGTGCAATTGCCGGTCTCGGTGAAGATCAACCAATAGAAACACATTCTGCTGAGTTTACTTCCGCCAATTACGGAATAGTAATGTATCAAAAGACAGGTCTCGTCTTCTTCTATCTTCGCGATTACCTAGGAGATGAGTTATTTGACAAATGCATGCAGGCCTATTATAAAGAATGGGAATTCAAACACCCTCAACCTGACGATATGCGTCGTACACTTGAGCGAGAGTCAGGCTATGCACTTTCATGGCTTTTCGATGATTTAATCAATACAACAAATCACATTGATTACAAGATTGCCCGGGTAAAAAAGACAGATGGTGGTTATTACATTAAGGTTAAAAACGTTGGACAAGTCGACGGTCCTATAGAAATAGTTACTTTAAAAGATGGTAAGCCTGTTGAAACGAAATGGGCACAACCTGGATCGAAATCGGTTACCTATAAATTCAATAAAGAATTTGACCATGTTAGCATCGATCCGGATAAAGACATTCCTGAATTAAATCGCCAAAATAATCATTGGAAAAATAATGGGCTTTTCAAGAAAGTAGAATCACCTAAGCTTGAATTCCTTATAGGTGACAATGAATCAAATCGAACAAATATTTTCTGGACTCCTACAATAGCAGGAAATTTTTACGACAAAGTGATGCTTGGAGTGGGCGTGCACAATTATGGAATCCCGTTTAATAAAGTGAATTACTTGGTCATGCCATTCTATTCGTTTGGTCGCCAATTCGTCTCAGGTGTTTCTGAACTCAGTTATACCAGCTTGCCACGTAAAAACCTTAAACTATCTAGAATTGGACTTTCCGTTAAATCATTCAAACACGATTCTACCTATAAAAACAACAATTCATATTTTGTAACAATAGCACCTTATTGGTTTGCAAAGATTGGCAATAGAACCGCTGCTTCCCCTTCATCTCATACAATTCGTGTCCAAACAATTTATCGAAAGGATCAATACGGCCCTCGACACTTGGATCACGCAGGTGCGTATATTGAATACAATTATAACTTCTCAAAGCCAGACCATAAAGTGAATTTCAAAGCAAGAAATGAATTCATGGCAAATGTCAAAAATGGCGATCAAATGGGGCGTATCATGCTGGAATCGACTTATAAAATTCGATTTATGCGTGCTAAGCGTGAGCGCTGGGCTGAACTTAGAATATTTGCTGGTAAGCAATACTTGAATAGCTCATTGAATGTTGCCAATAATCATAGTTATGGAATGTCATTGAGCGGTCAAGATGGTCGCCAGGATTTATTTGTAGATGAGTATTATTTTGGTCGTAATCAAACTTCTGGTATTTGGTCGCAACAGCGTAACGAGAACATGGGTGGATTTAGAAGTACATCGAATTTTGGAACTACTTCTGACTGGATGGCTACAGCAAACTCCTACTTTCAAATACCTTATGTTCCAAAATTCATTGGTGTTTTTGCCGATTATGGATTGGTTGGATTCAATTATTCAGGAACAACGAATAATATTCAATCTGCCGCTAATCTTGGACTCGCCCTTCGCTTAGGGGATATTTTTGGTGTATACTTCCCTGTTTGGATGACCGACAATTTAGAACAATCGTACGCATCAGCTAACTATGCTGAACGTATTCGTTTTACATTGAAATTCAACTTTATGCAGAAATCACTAAATTTAAACAACCTGCTCTAAAAGCATTCAATTCGTAATTATGTTAAAATCTATTTTTTTTATATCTGTTCTTGCCACTTTATCCATAAGCTTTAGCTCAGTTAAAACCAGTGTATCGACTTTAAATTCACCAGAGATTTTAGACGAAGAACATCCGGGTCCAATTGACTGGATTACAATAGAGGAAGCCGTTGAATTACATAAGAAAGAACCTAAATATTGGGTAATCGATTTATATACTGATTGGTGTGGTTGGTGTAAACGGATGGATGCAACAACCTTTCAAGACCCGCTTATCGCCGCTGAAATCGAAAAAAACTTCTACGCGGTAAAATTTAATGGTGAAGCAAAACGAGATATTATTATTGAAGGACAAACATTTAAATTTATTGAAAACGGCAGACGTGGTTACCATGAACTTGCCGCACAATTGATGGGAGGTAACATGAGCTACCCGAGCTTCTCATTCATGAGCAATGAAAAGAAACTTATTCAAACGATCCCAGGGTTTAAAACGAAAGAAGAATTTCTTCCTATTTTAAAATATTTAGGAGAGGAAGCTTATCTCACAACCTCTTGGGAGAATTACATGGCAAAATACACATCGCCTTATCCAAGTCAAGAGAACTAATTCAAGCCACTGAATGATAAGAAAAATAGCCCTGTATGGATTAGCACTTCTAATAACCTTTCTTTTACCCTCAAAAAGTGTAGGTCAGGATTTGATTGAATTCAATTCTACAGGAGCGAATTTAAATCAATCTATTTCTGATCAATTCACCTTGTATGAAACGGACAAAGAAACTTCGATAAACGAATTTATTGCAAATAAATCCGACTTTAAAGGCGTGAGAATTAAACGGTCATTGGCCAATCTTGACTTTACAGATTCTTACTTCTTTTTATCCTTCGAATTAAAAAACTCATTGAATGAAAAATTAAATTTAGTTCTGGAAACGGCACGTCCTATTACAAATGATGTTCAATTATTTGATGTGGAGTCATTGGAAACATTTCACTCTGGAGATGCCATTCCTTTTAAATCCAAAGATCTAGAAATTAATATTAGCGCATTCAAACTTGTATTATTACCAAATCAAAAGAAGGAGTTTGTATTAAAGCTCCACAGTGATGGTGAGAGTTTAGTTATTCCAATGATTTTTAGAGAACAAAGTCAATTCGACGAAGTACAACGACAAAATCAACTGGTTTTTGGACTATTTATAGGAATATTCTTGTTCACGATCATCATTTACTCCGCGTTCTATGCTCTCTTGCGTGATCGACTATTCTTAGTGTATGTGATTTACGTATTCTTTTCAGGACTTCTACAATTCGCTCTGGACGGATATCTACACCAATATATTTTCACTTCTGGTAATTATCTGACTCAGCATAGTATTATTTTAATCGCTGGATTGGCTGTGTTATTTGCATTGAGTTATGCGACAAGTTACCTTAAACTAGAAGGTATTTTCCGACGTATTTCTAGAGCTTTCATCGTACTTGTCACAATCACAATGATTGCTTCTACAATTCCTGGCTCTCCTTATTTAATAGCATTCCCCTTAATAAACCTGCTAAGTTTTGGAGCTTTAGTTTTTATACTAATCGCAGGACTAAGGATGTATTCAAACGGTAAAGTAAGCATCTTCTTCATTATTGGACTTGGAAGTATTGTCGCCGGTGGGATTGTCTTTTTACTTGGAAATTTCGGCGTGATAGATGCATTATGGTTTACGCAACCAGCATTAAAAGTAGGCGCAATGATAGAAATTATCTGCTTATCCATATTGATGGCAGGACAATATAAGCAGTTGCAACAAGAAAAAGAACTTGCTCAAAAAGCATTGCTAACTCAACTGGAAGAAACAAACCTTAAGCTAGAAACTATTGTTGAGGAACGTACGCGCGAATTGAATTCGCAACGTTTGCTATTGAAACAGCGTAATGATGACTTTGTATCAAGTGTTCGGTATGCCGAAAAAATCCAAAGTGCTGTAATGTCTAATGAATCGAAATTGAAGAGCATCTTACCCGATTCGTTCGTCTTCTTCAGACCAAAAGATATTGTAAGTGGCGATTTTTATTGGGTAGAACAACTCGCTCCGAATAAAAACTGGAAAAATGGGTTTGTTCTCTGGGCGACTGCTGATTGCACGGGGCATGGTGTTCCTGGAGCCTTTGTTAGTATAATAGGCAACTATTTATTACAAATGACGAAAAACAATTCAGAAATAAAATACCCAGGACAAGTACTTGATTTTTTAAACACCCAAATAAATAGAACATTGAACTCAGAATTCAATCGAGAAATCATTCGTGATGGAATGGACATGGTGCTATGTGCTTTAGATCGGGAAGATAAAAAACTCTATTTTTCTGGTGCTAAAAACCCCATTTATATCGTTAGAAAGAATGAACTACTAGAATTCAAAGGTGATCGAAAACCGATTGGATTTGATGATTCTGCCGAAGAATTTCACTTCGCAACTCAAACTATAGACTTAGAAGACGGTGATATGATCTATTCCTTTAGTGACGGTTTTGCAGATCAGTTTGGTGGACCAAAAGGTAAGAAGTTTATGACAAAAAAATTGAAACAGATGCTAACTGACCAAGCTTCACACGAAGTGTCAAATCAACAAGCACATATAGAATCTACTTTTGACTCGTGGTGTGGAGACTTAGACCAACTCGATGATGTATTATTAATTGGAATTCGCTTTTAGTCATTTCATGAAGCACTTGAAAACTATTTTTTGGCTGAATGAACATTTGATGGACTCGAATCTTATTCTCCTAGATGCCAGTCAGCAAAATAATGTCTCAGGAGATCAATCTTTACTGAAAGGTAAACACATTGTGAGAAGTCAACTTTTCAATATTAAAACAACTTTTAGTGATACTTCCTCTCCATTCCCGAATACAATTCCCTCCGAATTACAATTTCAGCAGGAAGCCAGAAAACTAGGAATTAATAACGACTCGGTTATTGTGATTTATGATAACATAGGCATATACAGTAGTCCAAGAGCTTGGTGGTTGTTTCGTTTATACGGACATAAAAATGTCTATGTTTTGGATGGAGGATTACCTGAATGGGTGAAAGAAGGTCATGAAATTACGTCACATTTGTTGGAACCTGAACGCGGAAACTTTAAGGCGGTACTAAATTCTGAATTGGTAAAAACCTTCGATACCATCAAGAATAACATTCCCGTTCAGAATTTTAAAGTAGTTGATGCCCGAAGTAAAGATCGCTTTGAAGGAAACATTAAAGAACCCAGAAAAGGTTTAAGAAGTGGAAGCATACCAAAATCCGTAAACCTTCCATATACAGACGTCCTGGAGTATGGCAAATTAAAATCAACTAAAGAATTGGATGAAATATTCAGTTCTTTTACTAAAACTGATAAAGCACTCGTTTTTAGCTGTGGCTCCGGCGTAACCGCCTGCATCTTACTTCTCGCTTTTACAGAGACAACTGGGAAAAATGCAGCAATCTATGATGGATCTTGGACAGAATGGGGTAGCTTATACAAATTCTGATAGTTCCAACCAACGATCTGTTTTTTCTTCTAATTCAGATACGACAACAGATAAACGTTGTCCAGCCTTCATTAAATCGTCATTAGAAGAATCTGGGCTCGACAAAACTAAGGTTAACTTGCCTTTTTCTTCTTCTAAAGACTCCATATCCTTTTCGATTTGTTCAAACTCCATCTTCTCTTTAAAAGACAGTTTTCGATTTGAATTGACCACTTCCTTTTTAACTTCCACTGGCGCTTCCACTTTTTCGATTGCTGGAGCTGCATTAGAAGCTTCCTTCTTTGCTGCGCGATCATCTATTTGTTTCTGTTTTCTGAAAACAGTATAATTCCCTAGAATATCCTTCACCTCTCCTTCTCCTTCAAAAACAAATAAATGGTCGACCATTTTATCCATGAAGTATCTATCGTGAGAAACGACAATTAAGCAACCTTTGAAGCTTCGCAAATAATCCTCCAAAACGCTCATTACAAAAATGTCTAAATCGTTCGTAGGCTCATCAAGAATCAAGAAATTCGGATTCTTCATCAGAATCGTCATCAATTTCAGACGTCTCTTTTCTCCCCCACTTAACTTCTCTACAAAATTGTAGTGCATGCTTCTTGGAAACAAAAATTTCTCTAAAAATTGAGCTGCGGACATCTCGCGTCCTTTTTCCAATGGAATAAACTCAGCGATATCACGTATAACATCAATCACCTTTTGATCAGGTTCAGCCTCAAGTAATTGTTGACTGTAATAACCAAAAACGACCGTTTCACCCGTCACAATTTTCCCTCCATCAGGTTTTTCTAACCCCATGAGCATATTAAGGAACGTACTTTTTCCAGTACCATTATCTCCAACGATTCCTACACGCTCATTGCGTTTAAATGTATAGGTGAAATCATTTAAAATCTTAGTATCAGGAAAAGCTTTTTTAACGTGATGACATTCGAGAATTTTAGTTCCCAAACGCTCCATTTTTACTGGAATTTCAATTTCATCTTGATCGATGCGCTGTTTTGCAACTTTCTTCGTATCATGAAAAGCCTCAATACGTGCTTTTTGTTTTGTCCCACGCGCTTTTGGCTGGCGACGCATCCATTGCAACTCTTTTTTGAATTGATTTTGAGCCTTGCCAATTGTGGATGCTAATTGTTCTTGACGTTCTGCCTTTTTTTCTAGGTAATAGCTAAAATTACCTTTGTATTTAAATATTGTTTTTTCTTCTAGCTCTAAAATCGTATCACAAACAACTTCTAAGAAGTACCTATCGTGAGTAACCATTAAAATAGTCGATTTCGACTTAGATAAATATTCCTCCAACCATTCAATCATATCCAAATCCA
>JBFHHS010000016.1:0-21196 GCA_041596895.1 Crocinitomicaceae bacterium
ATAGAACCCGTTGCCGTTGTTTCTGATTATTGGTCATGGCAAAAAGATATAATTCCAGTTTCTAATTATATCGATTGGTATATTTTCAGTTTTATTTTTGCTTATATATATGTATCACTTAAACTTCCGGTTAATAAAATCGCAGTTTATTTGTTCTTTATTTGGATTGTTTTTTTCAGTTTAATTAAATTCATGGCGTGATTTTTATTATAGGATTTTTTACGGCTTTTGTTTTGATGGAATTTATTGCGTGGTTCGCGCATAAATACATTATGCATGGAATTCTATGGCATGTTCATGAGGATCATCATAAACCAACTGAAGGTTTTTTTCAAAAAAATGATTGGTTCTTTTTAATCTTTGCCATTCCATCTTGGCAGTGTATTATGTTAGGTTTTATCTTTGGAAGTCCCCTTTCAATTGGAATTGGATTTGGCATCACACTTTATGGAATTTGCTATTTTTTAATTCATGAAGTATTGATCCACCGTAGATTTAACTGGCTGGACAATGCAAATAATCGCTATTTTAATGCATTAAAGAAGGCCCATCGTGTGCATCATGAAAAAATAGAAAAAGAAGATGGTGAGTGTTTCGGTTTATTAATCGTACCTAAAAAATACTGGACTTAATGAAGTGGATGTACTTATTTCTCGACATAGGCACTTTTTTATGTCCCTTCTTGCTCAGCTTTGATAAGAACGTTAAGTATCGAAACTCATGGTTAAGTGCATTCTTAGCAAGCCTTGTTATCGCTATTCCTTTTTTAATCTGGGATTCTATATTTACCGAAAATGGATTTTGGGGTTTTAATCCAGATTACATCAGTGGCATATACATTTATAACCTTCCTTTGGAAGAAGTCCTTTTCTTTATTCTGATTCCTTTCGCATGTACTTTTATTTATGAGGTTTGTAAACACTTCTTCAAAAAGTGGAACATGGATGTCTTCAACAAGTTTTTCTTCTTTCTCATCCCGTTGTACGCTTTATTTTTAGTTCTTTCAGATGATTACGGCTACTACACTTTGTCGGTAGTTATTTCTTCTGCCATAGTTTTAATTTGGCTTCAGTTTAATCCGAACTACCGTTTTGCACCACTCGCATTTGTAATAAGTATAATTCCATTTTTGATTGTTAATGGTGCACTTACAGGGGGATTCACTGAAGAACCCGTTGTTTGGTATAGCGAATCACAAAAAATAAGTCAACGTATCTTCACCATTCCTATGGAGGATATACTTTACAGCTTCACCATGATCATTTCAAACATCATTGTCTTTGAAAAATTAAAAATGCGTCTAAACCGATGAAAAAAATCGGATTAATGTCTGACACACATGGTTATGTGGACCCAAAAATTTACGAACACTTCAAGGATGTAGATGAAATCTGGCATGCTGGAGACATCGGAACAATTGATGTAATGGACGAACTGAATAAATTTAAGCCAGTTCGAGGAGTATATGGAAACATTGATGGTGCTGAAATTCGTGCAGAGTACAAAGAGTTTTGTCGATTTCAGTGTGAGGATGTTAACGTTTTAATCACTCATATTGCCGGAAAACCTGGCAAGTATTACCGACAAGCAAAAGAGGAACTAGATAAAAATTCACCCGACTTATTTATTTGTGGGCATTCACATATTTTATTAGTTAAAATGGACCCGAATTACAACATGCTTTGGATGAACCCTGGAGCTTGTGGTTTTAAAGGATTTCATCAAGTAAAAACATTGCTTCGATTTTCAATAACTAAGGACAAAATTCACAACCTAGAAGTAATTGAATTAGGAAAAAGGATTTGAAATAAAATTTTTCGATTTACTTTGCGTTACTGATGTACATGAAAACAATACTTCTCGTTTTATTTATAGCCATTACTTCAATAAGTGTTGGGCAAACTGGAGGAACGAACTCCTTCCCTATGTTAAATTTAACATACAACGCAAGATCAGCAGGGTTAGGTGGTAACTTCATTTCGGTACGTGATAATGATGTCAATTTAGGCATAAGTAATCCATCATTAGCCAATGCTAAAATGAATCAACAAATCAGTTTCAATACTGCATTGTTATCAGGAAGCATTAATTATGGTGCTTTGGGATATGGTTATAATTTGAAAAACATTGGAACCTTAACCAGTTACATTAAATACGTATCATATGGTAAGTTTGAGCGTACAAATGTGGATGGAACTTCAGATGGAACCTTTTCTCCGTTCGAAATGATTGCAGGTACATCTATCGGTCGGGAATTGAATCCACGCCTTTCTATAGGCGCTTCACTAAACTTATTGTACTCCCAATTAGAAATATATAATTCATTTGGCGCATCGGTAGACATTGCAGGAACATATCACCACGAAGACAAAGGCATTTTAGTTACAGTACTTGCAAAAAATATTGGTTATCAATTTGACACCTACGTCAAGGGAAATAGAGCACCACTTCCAACAGAGATTCAGGCAGCAGTTTCCTATAAGGTTAAACACGCCCCTTTTAGGTTCACATTATTAGGTCATCATTTAAACAAATGGGATTTAACTTATAATGATCCGAACCTCGTTCCTACTGTAGACCAGTTAACTGGTGATACGATTCCAGTCCCAACAACCGGGTTCTTCGAAAAGCTAGGAAGGCATTTTTCATACCAGTTAGAAGTCCTAGTTACTAAGAATATTGACCTAAGGGTTGGATTTGATTATCAAAGAAGAAAAGAGTTGGCTTTAGAAAGTAGACCGGGGATTTCAGGTTTCTCTTGTGGACTCGGGCTGCATTTCGATAAATTTAGTCTTGATTATGGCTTTATGATATACTCCCGATCTGGTTTTAACAATATGTTAACACTTTCCACAGACCTCTCTAAGTGGCGCAAATAAAGGGACTTAAGAATCCAATATTGTTTATTTTCATTATAAACAAACTATTGTGAATCTCTTTTTGTAACCTTTTTCAAAAAAGTTGAGTACATTAGCCTAACCAAACAAATTAATTTTAATTATGAAAAAGTCAATTTTAGCGGTTGCAGTTGTATTAGGTGCTACTGCAACATTCGCTCAGGATTTAACATCAAAGAAAGGTGAAACTTATTTACCAGAAGCTGGTGATTGGGCAATCGGTGTTGATGCAACTCCATTTTTAAACTACTTCGGTAACTTAATCGGTGGTAATGATGGTAACACTGCTCCAACATGGAACTACCTTACTAACAACCAAACAATTACTGGAAAGTACTTTGTAGAAGATGACATGGCTTACCGTGCTTCATTGAGAATTGGTTTCGGATCAAACAAATCAGCTGCAATGGTTGGTGATGATGCTGTTACAGTTGCTCCTACTTACCCAGCTTTACCAAGTATGGTTGAAGATTCTTACAAAGCAGGTGCTACTAACATCGGTCTTGCTGTAGGTTTAGAGAAAAGAAGAGGTTTTGGACGTCTTCAAGGTTTTTATGGTGCTGAATTAGGTTTCAACATTATGTCAACTAAAGATTCTTATACTTACGGTAACGCAATGACGATTACTGGTGCTACTACTAATGATTTCGGAAGTAACTTAACTACTGATACATATGGTAACGCTGCACGTATTACTGAATCTAAGTCAGGTACTACTTTTGGTCTTGGTTTAAGAGGATTCATCGGAGCTGAGTACTTCGTATTGCCAAGATTGGCGATCGGTGGTGAGTTCGGATGGGGATTAGGTTTCGTATCTCAAGGTGCGGGAATGACTACTCTTGAGTCTACTGATGGTGTTTCTGTTGCTACACAAGAAATCGAAGGTTCTAAATCTTCTTCTTTTGGAGTTGATACAGATATGAACAACAGTGTTTTCGGACCTGCTGGATCATTAAGAATGACTTTCCACTTCTAGTAAGTTGAAATAATTTATAAAAGGGTGTCTTAACGGACACCCTTTTTTTTTGATACACATTTTATTCAGTAACTTTACCTCGTATGGAAACAAGCAATATTACAATCGCAATCGATGGATTTTCTTCTTGCGGAAAAAGCACACTGGCTAAAGAATTAGCCAAAACTTTAGGTTATATTTTCATTGACTCTGGTGCAATGTATAGAGCAGTTTCTTTATATGCATTAAATACAAATTGTATCCACAAAGGAAAAATAGACCATGTTGCTTTAATAGAAGCATTGAATGATATTGAGTTACACTTCGAATTAAATCCAGTGACAAATTCACCGGAAATATTCCTTAATGGAATTAATGCTGAGAATGAAATACGGACTCCACGTGTCGCAGAGGTTGTATCCAAAGTTGCTGCAATTAAAGAAGTAAGAGAGAAACTCGTTTTTGAACAACGAAAGATGGGGGCTCATGGTGGAATTGTTATGGATGGAAGAGATATCGGATCTGTTGTTTTTCCGAATGCAGAACTTAAATTATTCATTACTGCGTCCATTGACATAAGGGTTGAACGTAGATTTCAAGAGTTACTTTCTAAAGGAATTTCTATAACTAAAGAAGAAGTAAAAACCAATTTACAAGAGCGTGATCTAATTGATAGCACGCGTAAAGAAAGTCCTTTGATTCAAACCGAAGATGCCATTGTAATTGACAATTCGGACCTTTCTAGAGAGGAACAATTAACGAAAGCGTTGGACATCGTTAATTCACTGACAGGCGCACAAAAACAGGAATAATAACAAAATTGTTAAATTTTAACCAAAACAAGGTATTTTTCACTAAATTGCGCTCATATTGAAAAATTATGAGTTCTATTAGTAAAGTAACAGAAGATATTATCAACCGCAGTCCTTTTGTTAGAGAGGCCATGACGGAAAACTTAATAAACATTTCAGCACTTGCTCGAAAGATTAAACCTGAAGTTGAAAAAGGCACTGGAAAAGAAATCAAGGAAGGTGCGATCGTGATGGCGATAAAACGTATGACTCCAGGTGTCTATCATCGTTTAGATCTTAAAATAAAAAACGTAATTGGTGGAATTGGTGATTTCTTGGTTAGAAGTGACCTCGTTGACTTTACTTACGAGAATTCAGAATCGTTGAGAGATTGTCAGAGCGAATTGATTCAACACATTAGAAATGATAAAGACAGTTTCTTTACTCTATGTAAAGGAATTACTGAAACAACCTATATCATGAACTCCAAATATACGGAAGACATGAAGCGCATTTTTTCTTCAGAAAGACTTAAGGCACATACAACGGACTTATCCTCTATTACTGTCAAATTACCTGAGACCAATACAGAAACTTATGGTGTTTATTATTACATCATGAAACATTTGGCTTGGGAAGGTATCAATATTGAACAAGTTGTATCCACAGCCAATGAGTTTACAGGAATAGTAAATTCAAACGACATCGATGATGCGTTTAAAATATTAATGCAATTAAAAAGAAGTATTTAAGCTGCTTTATCGTCGTTTAGACATTGCTCTTGTGGTTTTGCTCCACACAAGCCACAAGTAGCTCCTTCTTCTTGAAGCATAGGATTGTTACTAGCACAAGTACCTGAAAACTGACCATCTTTTTTGGCCCAGATTTTAATGGCTATCCCTCCGAAAGCCAACGCTAATAATCCAATTGATAAAAGTACTACACCCATGATAAAATGTTTTTACAAATTTACTAATTTTTATCAATAAGTTCCCCAGAACCGTTGTTATGATAAACAATTCCTGTGGGTGTTCCAATATACCATATATCTCCTGCAGCTCCCGTTTCAGCACGTAAAAAACAATTATCAGCGTTAACCTGCACTGTTTCAACCGTTTTAGAAATGACTAAAATTGAATCATTAACTGACATCGCATTTGTATTACAGAATCCGTTGCTATTTACATTCAGTTTTAAGTAATCCACATTCCCATCTAGGTTAAAATTACCCCATCCATGAGTGACTATTGTTTGCAAAGAGTTTGCATTTAATGACAAATTGAACTCCCCCGCTCCATCTCGAATTGTTAAAATCAAATCTTGTAGGTTGAGTGTATTTGTACAAATTACTTCTTCCGTTCCCTCGAAGTTAATTTCAGAAATATCATCGAAGTAAATATATACGGTAATATCCTTATCATACGAACGTAAAAAATTGCATTTATTGATATTATTCAATTTTAAAATACCTCCTTCAATTACATAATCTACAAAGTTGATCACATTTTTACCACCCACAATCTCTAGCCTATTTTCAGAAGATTGAATTAAAACATATTTTAAATGAGGCCCCATATAAAGACCATCAAAATCCACCAAGTCAACTTCTTTAACCGATAATCCACCTGTTGTTTTAAAGCAATTACGATCTTCTGAATCTTTGCATCCAAACAACATTAAACCAACAATAAAAAATACAATCAGCCTCATCTTTTAAATGTATATCCAATTCCATACTCCACATAGTCCGCTCTTGCCCAATGCGATTTGAGTACCAAGTTCATATTTATTCCATTATCAAAAACATAGCGCAACCCTACGCGATGATACATGGCATCCTCAGGTCGGTATTTATCACGAACGTAAAACCCCATTCCCGTTACAAAATGTAAATGATCTAAAGGAAGCACATAACCTACAAAAACTCCCATTTGAATTATATCACTTTGTGTCTTTGGTATTTCAGGTTTATATCCAAAAATCGCTTGCTTTGAAATCATATCGAATGACAATTCCATTCCTGCTCGTTGACCAAAATACCTTCTTCCTACTAAGTTGAGTCCGAAAATTGCATAACGCTTTCCTTCTGTTGGGAACACTTCTTTAGCTGATCCAAATCCAACGAATCCAAATTCCCACTTTTTATTAAATGCTGGATGCGTAAAGGAAGTATCTGCTGTTTCTTTTAACTTATACCCATATCCAACACTAATATATGGAAGGTTCAACCCAAGATTTGGGACCTTAAATCCACCATTTGAAAAGTGAGTTGCATCCAATGAAGCGGATATAGAGCTTCGTCCAAAAACAAAACGATTTTCCAAAGCCATTGTGATGTGCGCATTTAAAGGAGTACTCACTGCAACATTTAAAATATTATCATCCGGATCGTAATACTTATTCGAATACGCCAAACCACACCCCATTTTTCCAGAAAGTGTGTAATGTTTTCTTTTGACAAAATTAAAATTGATAAATCCGAATGCTCCAAAGTAATGACCTAGCAACTCACGATTACCAACAGACCCAAAAAAGGTTGTTACTCCAAAAACAGGATAACGATACGCTTTTTGCCATGATCTTCTTCCTTTTGGTTGAATTAAATAACTCAATTCACCTGCAAAGGCATGCTCTTTGGCAATATGTCCCATTATACTTCTATGCGCAGCTAAAAAACCAGCTTTAGCACGTCCTTCAATCCATATATCACCTACTTTTTGAGCTAAAACAGATTGAGAAAGAGTCAGTAAGAAAATAAAAAGCAACTTTTTCACGGTGACAAAAATAATAAAACACACTTAAGAAGTATAAATATTAATTTTGTTGAAACTCTGTTAATATGGATCAACGATTAGAAGCCTTTAAGCGATTATTAGATATCATGGATGATTTGCGTGAAAAATGTCCTTGGGATAAAAAGCAAACATTGGAAACCTTGCGTCATTTGACAATTGAAGAAACATATGAATTAGCCGATGCGATTCTCGACAATGATATGAAAGAATTAAAAGGTGAAATTGGAGATCTTTTTCTACATATGGTGTTTTACTGTAAAATAGGTGAAGAACAAAATGCTTTTGATGTAACGAGTGTTTTAAATGGTATTTGCGACAAACTTGTATATCGCCACCCACATATTTATAGTGATGTAAAAGCAGACACGGAAGAGGAAGTCAAAGCCAACTGGGAAAAGCTTAAACTAAAAGAAGGGAAAAAATCTGTTTTATCCGGTGTGCCTAAGTCTTTACCTGCAGTAGTTAAAGCTCAGCGAATACAAGAAAAAGTTAAGGGAATT
This sequence comes from Crocinitomicaceae bacterium, assembly GCA_041596895.1. Taxonomy (GTDB): domain Bacteria; phylum Bacteroidota; class Bacteroidia; order Flavobacteriales_D; family Crocinitomicaceae; genus UBA4466. The sequence goes on from JBFHHS010000016.1 coordinate 7,939, forward strand.
GGTTTTGAATGGGAAAATCGAGAGGATGTCTGGGGAAAAGTGAATGAAGAACTTACAGAACTTGCACATGAAGTAAATTCTAATGCGCCAATTGATAAAGTTGAAGATGAATTTGGTGATGTGTTATTTTCTTTAATCAACTACGCTCGATTTATTGGTGTTAATCCTGAAAATGCATTAGCAAAGACAAATAAAAAATTTATTGGGAGGTTCAGTAAAATGGAAGAATTACTCAATGATGCCAATTATAAAATTGAAGACGCAAACCTCGAATTAATGGATGTCTTTTGGGAAAAAGCGAAAAAATTTGAAAATTAGTCGTCCCGTTAAATAAATAAAAATCACCATTTACACTTCTTCACACTAGAATTAACATTTTTTAATGGGTTTGTTGTATCTTCGAGCCTTGTTATAAACACGTTATAATATTATGAGACTGTTATTATCCTTATTCGCGCTTACTCTCCTAAGTCAAGTTGCTTACTCTCAAGATTTTACAATTAGAGGTTTTCTTACAAACAAAGAAGATGGTGAGCCTATGCCATTTGAAAAAGTAAAGCTTTTAAAAAGTGATAGCTCAAATGCGGGAGGGGCAGTAACCGATGTTAATGGTTTTTACCAAATCAGTAAGCTTGAAAAAGGTAGCTATATCTTAAAAGTTGAATCGTACACATACATTTCTCAAACGGAATCAGTTCAGGTGAATCTTGCGAAAGGAATTGCCGAGGTTAATTTCGAAATGGAAAAACAGAAAGACATTATTGATATTGAGGAAATGTCAGTAAGTGCAGATTCTAAAAGAAAAACAACTCAAGTTTTAATTTCTGAAATTCGATTAGATAAGAAAGGTTTAGAACGAATCCCATCTGTTGGTGGTGAAAATGATATCGTTAGTGCTTTTGGTGTAACGCCAGGTGTTGTAACGACAGGAGATCAAGGTGGACAAATCTATGTTCGTGGTGGTACACCTATTCAGAATAAAATACTTTTAGACGGAATGACAATCTACAATCCATTCCACTCCATCGGTTTCTTCTCCATTTTTGAAACGGAATTAGTGCAGAACGCAAGTATTTACACTGGAGGGTTTGATGCTGAGTACGGAGGAAGAATTTCTTCGATTATGGACATTACATACAGAGATGGTAACAAGAAAAAATTTGGAGGGAAAATTTCTGCTTCACCTTTTATTGCAAAAGCTGTACTTGAAGGTCCATTAGGATCTGTTAAAGACGACAAAGATGCTGTTGGTTCTTATGTGGTTTCAGCAAAACACAGTTTAATTGATTACACTTCTCCGACATTATATCCACGAATTAATGATAATGATACATTAAACAAAGGAATGCCTTTTAACTTCACAGATTTGTACGGTAAATTAACGTTCAAAGGAAAAGGAAGCTCGAAGTTCAGTGTTTTTGGTTTTCATAATAGAGACCGTGTAAACTATACGCAAGCAGACATCAACTGGAATCAAAGTGGTGGTGGATTGAATTTTGTTTTAGTTCCTTCAAGCTCTCCTATTTTAGTTAAAGGTCACGTAAACGGTTCAAACTTTCAAACAAGATTCAATGAGCCAATCGTTGGTTCGCAGGATACAACTTCTAGATATAGTTCTATTGGAGGATTTGATTTAGGGTTTGATTTTTCGTTGTTCATGAAAAATGAATCTCAATTAAATTATGGTATTAACTTATCAGGATTCAATACAACATTTGAAACGTACAATTCTGCGAAACAAAAAATTGAAGCGGAGAACTTCTCTACAGAAATTGGAGTTTACTTCAGCTATAAATTCGTTTCAACTCGTTTTGTCATTCAACCAAGCTTAAGAGCACAACTTTATGCTTCTTTAGGAACAATTTCTCCAGAACCAAGGTTAAGAATTAAATTCAACGCTAATGAAAAATTAAGATTCAAAGCTTCGGGAGGTAGATATTCGCAAAACTTTACGTCTGCTTCATCTGATAAGGATGTTGTGAACTTATTTAATGGTATTCTTTCGGCACCAACGAATGTTCAAGAAACGTTTGTTACTATGTATCAAAATGAGAAAGAGCCTAAGAATGGTTTACAATATGCATGGCATGCAATTGCAGGATTTGAGTACGACTTAACTAAAAAGCTTTCTGTGAATGTTGAGGGATACTATAAATACTTCTCACAATTGAGTAACATCAATCAAAATAAAAAATATCCAGATGATGCAGATCACGTTCAAGAGCCAGACGTTTTCAAAAAAGATTTCATCCTAGAAAATGGAGAATCATTCGGAGCTGATTTATTACTAAAATATACAGGAAAAAGAATGTACTTATGGGGTGTTTATTCTTACGGTTATTCAACTCGTTGGGATGGAGATACTACGTACTTCCCTGTATTCGATAGAAGACACAATGTTAATTTAGTTGGTACTTACTTATTTGGTAAAAAGAAAACATTAGAGGTAAGTATTCGTTGGAACTTCGGTTCTGGTCTTCCATTCACTCCTACTGCTGGTTTCTATGAAAACGAATCATTTGAAGGTGGAATCACAACAGACCCAACAATTACTAACGGAAGTGATCCGGAGATTCTTTTGGGTGATTTTAACTCTTCACGTTTACCAACATACCATAGATTGGATTTAACAATTAAAAAGAAGTTTGTACTTAAAAACGAAAGTGAAATTGAGGTTGTGGGTAGTGTGACAAACCTTTACAATAGAAAAAACATCTTCTATGTAAACAGAGCAACTAACGAAACGATTTATCAATTCCCAATTCTTCCAAGTTTTGGATTGAGTTATAAATTCTAATTTTTCCATATTTCAAAAAAGCACTCAGCAATGAGTGCTTTTTTTTTGACTAAATTAGGGTATTGAACCTGACTCTGTTTATGAAAAAAAACTTCATTCTTCTCGCTATTTCATTATTCACTCTTCAATGGACTAATGCACAAACGTACGAATCTATTTTTGGCGATTCATCCACCTATTGGAGTATTATCCCTTTTGCTTATTGTGACAATGCATGTAACATCAATTTAACTCCTGATGGAGACACCGTAATTAACACCTTAACTTATACCATTCTTCCGAACTATGGATTCATTCGTGAAGAAATCAACTTGGGGCGCGTTTGGTTCTATGACGATGTGATTGGTCAAGAGTTTTTAGTGATGGATATTTCATTGAATTCCGGCGATCCTTTTATAATTTACAACCAACTTGGCATAGCGGAAACCTTTTATGTGGATAGTATCTCAATAATTGATAATAGAAAACACGTGTATCTTACTGGGGAAATTGCTTTTTGTGGACAATCCGAGCAACTCATTTTTATAGAAGGAATTGGTCCAAATGCCGGATTTAATTATCAAATGCTAGAATCTGGTTCAGCACTCCCCAGTTATATGCTTTGTCACTCCAAAGATGACATCCCTACTTCAGGAAATACGCTTTTTCAAAATGAGTGCGACATTTGTGATGCTGGAATTGAGCAGATATCAGAAAGCAAAAAGACCGTATTGAAGATTTATGATGTTTTAGGTCGAGAATGCCAAGAAACGGACAACACCCCACTTCTTTATCTTTACTCTGATGGTACCGTGAAACGAGTTTATAAAACAAACGACTAATTTCTTATCCTTTATAAACCTCTATTTCGTACTGCACGTCTTTCAATTCAAATGTGCTTCCGCCCTGATTCCAGATATAGAATTTCACTTGATCAAATTGCTGTTCATTGTCATGTATAATTCCTTGAAATATCAAATCATCAGACCAAACACCTTTTCCTTCCTCCCTATCATTGTATAAATCAATGGCTCTATACGAACGTTCTTCTGAATCATTGCTCGTTGCGTCTATAACAAGATATACTCCATCAAATCGACTTAAATCGTGTCGTTTCTTCAGTTTCACGGTAAAATAATAACGCTCATTCGTTCGTGGTTTTACCATTTTGATTGTCTCAGATAGACCGAACTCTTTTCTAGCATCGAAAATCACAGGTTCCGTGAGATTCAACAATTGAACATGTGATTGAACTTCACCAAAAGGTTTGCACGATTCCGTAAAATTCCAACGCCCTATATCATCCTGACTGAAAGATTTTAAACTCTGCCAATAACTGGAGCTTGAGTAGCGCGCCACAGGAGTAATTCCTGTTACCGTTTGATACATGCGAAAGATGCCAAGTAATCCAAAAAATGTCAAAATGGAAAACATCAACTTCCACTTCATTTGAAATAAATAAAGTGCAGGAATTAGTAAAAACACCATGTGCTCGGTAAAAGGTCGATTACCAAAAACAGATTCGTAATCCCAACACCACCACGCTGCAATGACCCAAATATTCAATATCGCATATAATACAAATGTAATGCCTCGATATCGATCTTTTCGAAGCAGCATCAACAAACCAATGACAGATAAGATTAAAACTGGTGAATGCAAAAGCAATCCAATGCGATAACTAAACAACACTTCAACTATTTTTGGACGGAGGAAATTAAACCCTTCTCCATTATACGACCAAACAATCCAATTTCCTGTTTGCCATTTCCATGTAATAAAAAGCAATGATGCGACAACCATGAATGATCCCAATGCAGCAATAAATCGAACCCCGCCTTGACTCAACAATTGACCTGTGAATTTTTTCAATGACTCCATGTCTCCCAACAAAAAAGGAAGAATAAACACCACTAAAATATTTGTTGGTCGAACTAAAAAAATTAGCCCCAATGTAAGCCCAAGCATTAAGTAATTTCTTGTTGAACCAGAATCCTTAACTTTTACTATCAGCATGGCAAATGCACCAAACAATGCGAATGAATACAAGTGTGTGAAGCCTGGCGAATATATGGCATAATAGAACAATGGACTCGCAAAAACAAATACAATTAAGTTGAGAGCCATGACGCTCACATTTTCAGGAAAAAGCCTTTGGAGTACTATAGTGAAAAACGCAACACCCAGAATAAAATAACTAAACGCCCCCAGTAAGAAAAGTACCATGAATACAGGATTGTAGCCATCGACAGGCTGACCTATAACGTATGAAATTGCGCTAGCAGTGATGAAAAAAGGAGATTGCAGCACAGCTAAACCTGGAAAGTACTTATTGTAAACTTTACCATTTTTATCCTTGTACAAATAAATCTGTTCTCCTTTATTGTATTTTCTTTCAGTGTCAATTACTTGATTAAAAGAACCGTCATGATGAATGAAGAATGCAGGAAGATAAGCGTAATATCCTCTACCGTCAGAACGAACGACTGAATTTAACTCATCGTTATTAATTGTCTGAAACAACCCAAAAACAAAGACAAAAACTGTCAGCCAAATAATTGGTAATTTCAATATTTCCTTCCCGTTCTTCATTGCATTTTAAAACTACGAAAAGTAAGCGGGATGTTTATTGATTATTTTGTTGTTATCGTTAAAGCCTCATCCATTAAACCTTTAATTACCTCATCATCATTGCTGTTATTCGGCTTAATTGCATTGGTAATAAGATTAAAGTCATAATCCTTCAACCAATCTTGATAATTTGTGGCTAACTCTTGAATACCGTATATGATGTAACGAATTTCATCATTTGTCAACGTTGGGTGAATAGACATTCTAATCCAACCTGGTTTTGTAGAACAATCTCCCGTATTGATTTTACTTGTAATCTCACCTGAAATCTCTGGCGACACATTCAACAAATAATGACCATAGGTACCAGCGCAGGAACAACCTCCTCGTGTTTGAATCCCAAACTTATCATTCAACATTTTTACTCCAGCGATATAATGTAAACCATCTATGTAAAATGAAACAACTCCCAATCGATTTTTGTGAGGAGCAGCTAAAATATTCAACCCGGGAATATCTCCAATTCCTTCCCAAATCATTTCGAGTTGTTCTTCCTCTCGTTTAAGAATGTTCTCTACCCCCATTTCTTCTTTGAGATTGATACACATGGCAACTTTAATGGTTTGCAAAAAAGAAGGAGTACCGCCATCCTCTCGTGCTTCAATATTTGCAACATACTGATGTTGCCCCCAAGGATTTGTCCATTCTACGGTTCCTCCACCTGGATTATCTGGAATTGTATTTCTATAGAGTTTCTCATTAAATACTAAAATCCCACTTGTTCCTGGTCCTCCTAAAAACTTATGAGGCGAAAACAAAACAGCGTCTAAATACGCTTCAGGATCTTCTGGGTGCATGTTGATATCCACATAAGGCGCAGAGCAAGCAAAATCAACAAAGCAATACCCCCCATGTTTGTGAATCACTTTTGCAATTTCATGATAAGGCGTTCTGATGCCTGTTACATTTGATGCAGCGGTTACCGATGCTATTTTCAATTTTCTTGAAGCATATTTCTCGATTAATTTCTCCAAGTTATTAGGACAAACTAAACCATCATCAGTTGGAGGAATGATCACAACATCTGCCAAGGTTTCCAGCCACGTAGTTTGATTTGAATGATGTTCCATATGGGTAATGAAGACAACAGGCTTCTCATCCCCTTCTAAAACAACAAGATCTTTAAATGATTCATGAACTTTTAGTCCTAAAATTCGTTGAAATTTATTGACCACTCCTGTCATTCCAGAATTGGATGATATCAAAACATCCGTTTGATGCGCATTGACATGTTTCTTAATTATTTTTTGTGCTTTATGATAAGCGTATGTCATTGCCATTCCAGTGTGATTTGTATCCGTATGTGTATTTGCTACAAACGGCATAATCTCATGCTGGAGTTTATCCTCAATGATTCTATAATTCCTTCCACTTGCCGTCCAATCAGCATAAACAACACGAATTGAATCATGGTATGCGGTTTTAATCTCTTGATCAATTCCAATTATGTTTTTTCGGAATTTTGAAAAATAAGTTTCGAGAGTATTTTCCATATTAAACTGATTTAGCAAGTAAAAATTAAATGCTAAAAATAGTTAATAAAAAAATTCGTTTCTCAGTTGATTAGATAAAAAAGGGATATAAGTTAGGTGTCATTCTTGTAATTTCAACTAGAAAAACGAGCATAAAAAAAGTCGTTTCGATTGAAACGACTTTGATTTTTTATCTATTGCTTTTCCAAGCTTCAAATGCAGTAAACTGTTGTTTATCCGGTTTCTCCATTTTTCGGATGGTATATTTCATGTAGAAATTCCGCATCACTTCAGGGAAAGTTATCTCACGATATTCACCATTTCTTAAAAAAGTAACCGTTTTAGTATCGTCATCGAAATAATTCAACCATTTATCCAACTCACCGTTACAGGCAAAACCATTTACAGCAATAATCTTATCTCCTTTGGAAAGCCCACCTGTTTCAGCTGGTCCACCTGGGTACATGGTATTGACAACAAAGCCGTCTGCCTGTTTGATAACCTTAAAACCTAGACGCCCTTCCACATAACTTGGAGAAGGCTCATGATCTAATTCCAAACCTAAATATTCTAAAGACTTAGTAATAATAGATTCAAATGGAAGACAACCATTTATGAAATTATCAAAAAATTCTGTTTGTGATTCGCCTGTTATATCTTCAATTACACCTTTATAATCTTCCTCAGAAACTCCTTTACCTTTCAGTGCAAAATTAAAGTATAATCGTTTCATTAACTCATCAATTCCTGACTTATCTGAAGTTGCACGTCTAATATTTACATCAGTAACAAAGGCTAAAATACATCCTTCCGTGTATATCGAAACTTTTCGATTTGGAACTCCTTGAACATAACCATCCAACCAAGTATCGAAAGAAGATTCAGCAACTGAGTAATTAAACCTTCCATGATTATCAAAATGTTTTTGAAATTGTGCTTGCAATTCGTTGAAATATTGTTGTTCATTGAACACACCGCTTTTCATCAAGAATAAATCTCCTTGATACGTTGTTACACCTTCACAGATATACCCTAAGCGCGAATAATTTTCTTTTGTAAAATCGTAGGGAAACATTTCAATTGGCCGAATAGCTTTAACATTCCAAGTATGATATAATTCATGCGAGCTCACCCCTAACAATTCCTTATACAAACTATCAAAAACCTCATAAGATGGTCCTAAAGAAATTACCGTAGATTTACAATGCTCAACACCATGATACGCTTTATACGGTAGAATTTGATTTAAAAAATGATATTCTTTGACGGGAAACTCGGTAAATTTCTTGATTTGCGCATCAGTAAACGCTTGAAAATCTTTGATCAATCGATCCCAATCAGGCTTAACCTCTCCATTGAACCACACAAAGAACTCTGTATCATTAGAAACATATGTTCTACATTGTAATTGACTTGACGCGATGAATGGTGAATCCAAAAGTTCATCAATATTTTCACATTCCCACCCTTGTTCAGTCTTCAACATTGAAGTTGCAACATCCCAGTGTGCAGGAATATTCAGTTTCAAACTAACCTTTTCTTCATATACTTCATCCGTAAAAACACAACAATTTACAGGATTCACATACAATTGAGTATCATCCAAAAATGAAGACCCTGCATTGATTGTATCCGCGTAAAAACTATAATTAACGACAATTTGATCTGTTGTTGACGAATCAACTCTCCAGCGATCCTTCGTCACTTTAATAAAATCAAGTTTCTTTCCTTCAAGATCGGTGACAGTGAAATTACGTACATTCTTTGCAAAATCACCTAACTCATAACGTCCAGGCCTCCAACTCGGGAGCTGTACAAAAGTTTCTGATTCTGTTGTTTTAATTTGTGCCGAAATACGGATAAATTGTTGAGTAGGATTCTCAACACTAAAAGTAAACTGAGTCATCAATGTGTGTTTTACACAAAGTTACGAATCCTTCTTTGCGATACAAATAATGTTGTCGTGTTCGGGCAAATCTTGGTGATTTAAAACCTCAACCAATTTTGATTTTCTTTCCTTCCCTCCTTTAAGTTTGAAGATTTGATATTCCCCCAAAGATTTGATATATTCTACTATCTCAATAGATTCGCTCTGCGTTTTCTCTCTCAAGTCTGATATTTCAACGATTAAAGTAGGCAAAAACCGCTTTATCAATCCTTCAGCCCCTTTAAGAACATCGAGTTCTGCTCCCTCAACATCAACCTTAATCATATCCGGAATTAAATCATTTAATGTATCATCTAAACGGATTAAATCAACCTCAAAACTCTTCGAATCTTTCCCTTGAACAACGGTTGAAGCCCCCCCGCGATTCACTTGCCAATTGTCGAATATTTTAATTTTTCCGATAGCATTACCTAATGCTTTATCAAAAACTTCAATATTTTGAATCCCATTCAATTCAACATTTCGATTCAATAATTCAACTGTATTCGGATGCGCTTCAAATGCAATTACTTTAGATTTCGGAAATTTTGAAGCTGTAAAAATAGACATCAAACCAATATTTGCTCCGACATCGATAAATACCCCATCTGACTTAAAATTCGATTCAATAAAATGCAGAATTCCCTTTTCGTAGGTTCCCGTTTCAAACAAACTCAATTCTACCCCATTATCGATGGAAGGATTGATGATTATCTTAAACCCATGAATTGTCTTTAAGACAGATTCAGTAATTGTTTTAGGATTTGGCAAGAGCCATTTGGGAAGTAAAATAGAAAGTTTTCTAAACCCTTTCACATCAATATCCCGAACACGACTTATTAAGCCGTGTCTTATGGGATATGAGTAATATTTAAGGTTATTGTTTTGCAATTAAGCGTATAATTCCTCGCGAGTAGCAGCGATTTTCTCATCTGCTAAATAGTCGTCGTATGGCATCATTTTATCAATCAAACCATTTGGCGTAATTTCAATAATTCTTGTGGCAACTGTATTCACTAACTCATGATCATGAGAAGTAAACAATAATGTTCCAGGAAATTCTTGCATTCCATTATTCAAAGCAGTAATTGATTCCAGGTCTAAGTGATTGGTTGGCTCATCCATTAACAATAAGTTCGCTTTTGCAAACATCATCTTAGAAAGCATGCATCTCACTTTTTCCCCTCCCGAAAGAACATCTGCTGTTTTCATTGCCTCTTCACCGGTGAACAACATTCGTCCTAAGAAAGTACGTAAATAAACCTCCTCTTTTTCTTCTTCCGTTTTCCCATATTGTCTTAACCAATCTACTAACGGAAGTTTCTCTTCAAAATAAGTGTGATTCTCATTTGGTAAATACGAAGTAGAAATTGTGGTTCCATAAACAAACTCACCTTTATCAGGTTTTTCGTTACCCATTAAGATTTCAAAGAATGCAGTTAAAGCAACAGAGCTTTTTGAAACAAAAGCAATTTTATCACCTTTGTTTACAATAAAGGAAATACCAGAGAATAACTTCACGCCATCAACTGATTTTTCTAATCCGTCAATATTTAGAATTTGATTTCCTGCTTCACGCTCTTGATTGAAGGTAATTCCAGGATATTTACGACTTGACGGCTGAATTTCTTCGATATCAAGATTTGATAACATTTTCCTTCGACTTGTAGCCTGCTTTGATTTCGCAGCATTGGCAGAGAATCTAGAGATAAACTCCATCAATTCTTTCTTTTTCTCCTCTGCTTTTTTGTTTTTATCTGAACGTTGTCTTGCGGCCAATTGAGAAGATTGGTACCAGAAAGTATAATTTCCTGTAAAGACATTGATTTTACTAAAATCAATATCACAAATATTTGTACAAACCGTATCTAAAAAGTGACGGTCATGCGATACAACGATTACCATATTCTTAAAATCCAATAAGAAATCTTCCAACCATGAAATTGTTTGAAGATCTAAATCATTGGTAGGCTCATCGAGTACTAGCACATCAGGGTTACCGAATAATGCTTGAGCTAATAACACACGAACTTTAAGATCATTTGAAAGGTCTTCCATTTTCATGTAATGCTTCGACTCGTCAATTCCTAGGTTTGAAAGTAACGTAGCTGCATCTGTTTCAGCGTTCCATCCTTCTAAATCAGCAAATTCACCTTCTAATTCAGCAGTACGCATACCATCTTCATCCGAAAAATCTGGCTTCGCATAAAGTGCATCTTTTTCAGTCATAATCTCATACAACCTTGTATGTCCCATGATTACGGTGTTCAACACTTCAAATTCATCAAACTCAAAGTGATCTTGTTTTAGCACTGCCATTCGCTTCCCAGGCTCTAAAACCACAGAACCCGTTGTTGGATCTTGATCGCCTGTTAAGATTTTAAGAAAAGTAGACTTACCGGCACCATTTGCACCAATAACCCCATAGCAGTTACCGTTAACGAATTTTACGTTAACATCATCAAAAAGAACTCGTTTACCAAATTGTAACGAAAGGTTGTTTACTGAAATCATTAAAAAAGAATTTGGCGCAAAGATACTCTCTTTGATGTTGTATTCAAATGTTTAATGCATCAAGTTATGAGAAAGTGAAAACAACAATCAGAATAGTATTGAAAATAGCGCATAAAAAAAGGGCAATAAAGCCCTTTCTAATTTCTTTGAGAATCTAAATCCTAACGCATCCACTTCAAGTTGCGCGAATACAAGAAAATAAACAATGCCGAAAGAACTAAGTTCCAAATCACAACAACTGTTGGAATATTAGCTGGCGATACGTATAGATATAATCCTGCAATTGTTAAAAGACAATAACCGATGTACAAATGGAATCCAATTTTGAATCCTTGCCACATTTTTATTACTCCGAACAATCCGATTGCCACTGTAATTAATGTAATGATAGATGCCAAATAAAAATTTTCATTTACTTGCTCGGTCATTCTTTGAAGTTTTTCCATTACATCAACAAAAGAATCCATTCCCACTTCTTTCAAATCTGATATTGACTTTGTCATGGCCACTTTCGCATCCAACAACTGTTCATCGGATTGAGGTCCTGAAACAAAAGTAAATAGTCCTGAAATCAGTCCTAATCCCGTTGAGATAAAACTTAAAACGCAAAGTACAGTTAAAAACCCTGGTCTTGGTCCTCTTGATTCTTCTCCGTCTAATTGAAATTCGTCCATAGTGATTTATTTTTTTCGAATTAAATATAGTAATTATAAAATTTGCTTTACAAACGCCGTACTTTTCATGATCAGCGGATGCAAATATTCATCTTCTTTAACAAACGCCACTTCCCTTCTGAAGTCCGCTCTTAATTTTTCAATACGAGGAGAACTTTTCTCTGTTCTAAAATCCATTGCCTGAGCAGCGTTCAACAATTCAATTCCTTGTAAAGTGTAACAATTCTCAACCACTTTATAAAGTTTAGTCGCAGCATTTGCTCCCATACTCACATGGTCTTCTTGTCCATTACTTGAATCAATCGAATCTATGGAAGCAGGAGTGCAATACTGTTTATTTTGACTAACAATAGAAGCACCGGTATATTGAGGAATCATGAAACCTGAATTTAAACCTGGTTCAGCTACTAGAAACGCAGGTAAACCACGAGTACCAGAAATTAATTTATAAACTCTTCGTTCAGAAATACTTCCGAGTTCCGCCAAAGCTATTGCTAAAAAATCCATTGTGATTGCCAAAGGCTGTCCATGGAAATTCCCTGCCGATACAACATCATCTTCGTCTGGGAAAACCGTAGGATTATCCGTAACAGCATTGATTTCTCTTTCTACAATTGTAGCTGCATAATCAATTGCATCTTTGGATGCACCATGAACCTGAGGCATACATCTAAACGAATATGGATCCTGAACATGTTCTTTTTCTCTAAGAATCATTTCACTTCCCGCTAAGATTTCTCTCACATTCTGCGCTACTTCAATTTGTCCTTTTTGCTTTCTTATCTCGTTTACATTTGCTTGAAATGGATTCAAACGACCGTCGTAAGCTTCTAAAGAAAGCGCTCCAATTAAATTAAACTGATTCCAAAGCTTTAATCCATTCGAAACCGCATAAGAAGCATAGGCACTCATAAATTGAGTACCATTTAATAAAGCCAAACCTTCTTTTGATCTTAAAACAATTGGTTCTAAGTTCAATTCATTTAAAACATCAGCACTCTTTCGCTTCTCCCCATTGTAATACACTTCACCTTCAGCAATCAAGGGAAGTGACATATGTGCCAGTGGAGCTAAATCTCCGGATGCCCCCAAGCTTCCTTGTTGGTATACCACTGGAATAATATCATTATTGAAAAAGTACAATAAACGTTCTACCGTTTCCACTTGCGCTCCAGACGACCCATGAGACAATCCAAAGGCTTTAAGCAACAACATGCGTTTAACGATATGTGAAGGAACCTCTTCTCCTGCTCCACAAGCGTGG
>JBFHHS010000017.1:0-20604 GCA_041596895.1 Crocinitomicaceae bacterium
CGTCAAATTTGGATGTGTCAATAAATGAGGCAAACGCCAAACCAGCAGGGCCTCCTCCAATGATAGCGATTGATTTTTTCATGAACAACAGGATTCGTTTTCTGAGTATTGCTCAATCAAGTCTTCACAGAAAGTTTTGATAAATGACGGTTCTCTATAGAGTTGGTGACCAAAGTTAGGTACGATGATCGGTGTAATTTTCATTCTATTGAACCAATTTGCATCAGGACCATGTTCTTCCAGTTCCCCGAAATATAATTTTAATACTTTTTTTATAGCGATTGTTTCATTTCTAAGTCGTGTGGAAGAGAGTGCAAACAATGCGTCTACTTTTGCTCCAGAATGAATTGCGTTCCATCCGATTGTTCCGCCTATGCTAAAACCAATGATAGCATCAAAATGAATGTTTGATTGTACTAATCGTTCGGAAGCCAATGCTATTCCTGATTCAATAAACTGCTGATGTAATTCACTTTCGTTTTGATTTGGATTTATGTCTCCTAGTAGTTGAGCATCAATCAAATCGACATCAAAATGATTGTATAACTTTTCAATATAAGTATTGACATAAGGATCATTGTTAAATCCCCACAAATCTGAAATGATTGCTATTCTTGGTTTTGACATTAATATCCTTGTAGGTTTATAGAGTTACCATCTTCGCGATCTACATGTCGCTTCATTTTCTTTTGAATAATTTTGAAGTGATGCTGATCTTCGGGAGTCACAAGTGTAATTGCTTCTCCAGATGCCTCTGCTCGACCTGTTCTACCAATACGGTGTACATAATCTTTTGGAGACCTAGGTAGTTCATAGTTAATAACGTAAGGTAAAAAATCGATATCAATACCACGCGATAATAAATCTGTAGCTACAAGAGCGCGGAGTTTTCCTTCTTTAAAATTGCGAAGTGCATCGCGACGTGCTTTTGAGCTTTTTTTACTATGCGTCGCAACTGCTTGGATACCATTTTTATTCAATTTTTCAGCTACGTTATCGGCTTTATAAATCGATGACGTAAAAATGAGAACCTGTTGCATGTCCTGTGACTTTATCAAGTATCGCAACAAAGGACCTTTTTTCTCTTCACTGACATCATACGCCAACTGATTAATGAGGTCAAGATTCGTTTCGCTCACTTCAACTTTTACAACCTTAGGGTCGTTTAATAGAAATTGAGTAATGGCTTCAACATTACTGCTTAGAGTGGCAGAGAAAAGCAGGTTTTGTCGTTTTTTCGGAAGTAACTTAAAGATCTTATCCATTTCATCCTTAAAGCCAAGATTTAGCATCTTATCTGCTTCATCCAAAACCAAGGTTTCAATTGAAGATAAATGAACAGCATTGGACTCAACAAGTTCGATTAATCGCCCTGGTGTGGCCACTAGTATGTTAACACCACGCATCGCCTTCATTTGAGGGTTTATGGATGCTCCACCAAAAACAGCCATGGTTTTTAATGGGTTTGGCAGTCCGACAGAAAATGTGTGAAATACATCTCGAACTTGTGTTGCAAGCTCTCTTGTTGGAACTAATACTAAAACATTGATGTGTCTATTTTTGCTAATCTCAGACTTCTGAAGGTTCGTTAAGATTGGTAAGACGAAACTTGCTGTTTTTCCCGATCCCGTGCGTGCAATTCCCAACAAGTCCTTTCCTGCTAATATAGAAGGAATCGAATCTTTTTGAATCGGATACGGATTTTCGTACTCCTGATTTTTTAAAATATTGAGAAGGGCAGGTGTTAAACCTAAATCTGAAAAAGACATTCAATTATAGTTACTCGACAAAGTTGTTTTTATCATTGCAAAGATACTTGAAATTATTTGTTGATAGGTTCGAAATCGATATGGTAATGCTCGTCGTGTAAAGAGTTTATAAGTGCATTTAGGTTTCTGACGATGTAAATCCCGCTTTCTTTAAGTTTTTTACCGTATTCAGTTTCGAATAATTCATCCTTGAATTCTATTTTAATAATCACTTTAGCAATTTTATATCCTTCCTTTTTAGCTTTTTCGTTTAGTATGAGGATATGTTTTGCAATGAGGTTGAAATCAATTACAATTGATGGGTCTTTTGAATATTTACCTTGATTATCAAATGAAAGCCAGTAATGATCTCCGCCCAAATGATCTAAATCAGTGTAAGGTTCATCATTTTTCAATTTAGGCATCATAAAATCAACGCTTGTTCCATTCTGATGAGTGCGATGCGGATAGATTTGTCCACCATGCTCATTTGAACATTCCATGATATAGAAATGTCGTTCTGGTTCAGAGACCTCTAATTGTTTGTACGACTCTAATACGATATCACGTATGACTGAATGGATAAAACCTCTGCCAGCTAGATAGCTCTGTGCATCGAAATACGTATAATTTGAACCGTAAAAAGGAAAGAGTTTGCCATTGAGTAATTTCCCGCTTGATACTGTCCCTACAGATATACTTGGTTCATCGTCTCCTTTGTGTTTTAAATAGAATTCGGCTACTTCCGTATTTTGATTTACTTCAATGGGATGCTTTTTAATTTCTTGTTTATTGTTCTTTTGAGCATGGCATGAAGTCAAAATAACCATTTGAAGGATAAGACTTGAGACTGTTTTCATGGTTGTTTTATAGCAATTGTTGTGCCTAGAATTATTCCTTCTCGGTTCATAATTTGGGTTACAATACATCGTTAAAGATTTACCTAAATAGAGTGAAAATATTAAATCTTCAATATAAATTCATAAACAGCACCTTGATCATTGTAGAACCTAAATTCACCATCGATTTGTTCTGTTAGACTGGCGATTAATTGAAGTCCCAAAGAAGTTGTCTCATCAAGTGAAGTGTTGTCATGAAACCCTATGCCGTTATCTTTGTATTTCAATACAAATTTTTTGTCCTCAGATTGTTTAAAATTTAATTCAAACATCTTCAGTTTGCTTGTATTTGAATCACAATGTTTAAAGAAATTGGTAACAATTTCGTTAATGATTAAGCCAAAAGGAATTGCGGTTTCGACATCTAAGGTATGTGATTTGTCAATATCTAAAAAGTATTCAAATTCAATATCGTTGTATAGCGCATTGATGTTTTGAATTAATTGATTGGAGTACTGATTAATACCTATTTCTTTGAAATTCGAAGTTTGATACATCTTTTTATGAACCAGCGACATGGATAGAACCCTACTTTGAGTTTCCTTTAATGCATTTTCTACCTCTTTATTTTCAAATTTAGAGAGTTGTAAATTAATTAGGCTTACTATTATCTGAAGGTTATTTTTAACCCGATGATGTACTTCTTTTAATAAAATTTCTTTCTCTTCATTTTGTCGAATCAATGTGTTTTTTTGATTTGAAATTTCAGAAGTCCTTTCTTGAACTAGAGATTCTAATCGACTATTTCCTTGAGCTAATTCTTGTACAAGTTCTTCCTTTTCTCTCAAGGCAATGGAGAGTTGTTCTTCACTTTTCTTATTTAATAGGATAAGGAAAACAGTCAGTATACCATTTATAATGAATAAGCTCAGCATGTTAGACCATCGTGCTAGAGATAGATATGGATGGTTACTAAAATCTGGCGCTCCAAAAAAGGGGATTTCAGCAACTGCAAAAATTAAAAGTACGATTGGAATTCCTCCTAGAATAAGGAGTCGTTCTGTTTTAATGTCAAAAACGATGAGGCTAAAAAGAAAGGTCGAAATTACTCCGAAGTGGAAATATCCATCTCCTCCTAAAAAAAAGGTAAGTAATAATCCCATTCCAAAAACGAAGTAGACAAAAAGTGTTTTCGAGAGTTTAAAATGTCCTTTTGAATTAATGTACAAGCAGAAAATACTTAGAAAAGAGATTGCTAAAAATATAAGAGACATAGGTCCTATGAAAAGCCAAACATATACCACTTGTAGAATAGTCGCTAATAAACCAACAAAAAGAGTTTGGTTGAAAAAAACTCGTCTTTGCTCCTCCTTATTGACCCCTATTTGATTGGTGTCAACACCTAGATACGAAATGCTTTTCCATAATTGCTTTAGCGTAGTAATCATGGATGCAAAATATGTAAAAATACCAGTTAAATCTAATTTTTTTAATGAGGGTTATTTACGTGGACTTGAAATCTTAGCGCCCAGTAATGCCATAGGAATGTATGCTAAAATCAAATCAACACAATTATACCACAACGGAGCTGGGAGTTGAATTACCATCATAATTCCTCCTAAAAGAAAAACAGTTCCGATAGAGAGTGCAAATTTCTTTTTGTGTGTTGCGGCCACTAAACCAGCGATTATGGCACCAACGAGTGTTCCGAACGCATGCGCAACGAAAGGCATGATAAAGTGTTTTGGCTCAAAGAGATGCATTGCAGTAGTGAGTCCTTCCATAGTTGTTAAATCAGCACCTTCAGGTGGAGGTATGATTGAACCGCTCACATTAATAAGAGCCATATTTACAGACCCTCCAATAAAAATCCCGAGTATAACGGCTAAGACATTTCTAAAAATCTTCATATGATTTCATTTTTTTAATTAGCATCCACAATAGACGTTTATTGTAGTTGTAGTATCTGTGTGTGTTACATTATAATAGCATCCTGCTCCATCAGCTTCATAGCTAAATTCATCTGTCCATGTGTTTTCCTCATTCTCAAATAATTTGTTAATGAATGATTTCATCGTTGAATTGTTCACGCGAGGAAAAGTAACTGTTTCACTAACCCCTCCTTCTTCACGGCAATCTGCAAGTTCATAACTAATCCCAGGGTTGAAATTTTCAATGAAACCACATTCCCTATTCGTTTCTCTATCGTAAGAATAATACTGAATACTGTCTCTTGATACAATTTCATAATACTGGTGTAAATAAATGTAAAGTTCAGAACGATAGTAATCTAATTCACCAATTTTTAGTTTAATCATTGCCGTGTCAGGGTCTATCAAAATGAAAGGGGATTCCAAAGAATCTAACTCATTCGTTTCAGATGAGACTGTATCAGAAATTTTTAACTCATCACTAAATTCATTCGTCTTAGTGTCTTCCACAATAGTTGTTGTCTCCTTAGGCGCATCCATCACGCATGAAGAAACAAAAATCAAGAAGATTAAATGGAGTATATATTTCATGAGTGCTTTTTTGCTAAAATAATCAAATCTACATCATTTCCATTTGGTATACGTTCTTCCAAAAGAATTGAGAAACCATTCGATTTTAGCGCTTTGATTATGTAAGAACTGTCGTGATAATATATAAAGATTTCATCTCCTGTGCTTCCTTGAACTAATCTAGAATTAGAATAGTCGTCTTCCATTGTACTAATGTATAGGATGCCATCAGGGTTGAGTTTTGATGCGCTCGTTTTAATCAATTCAAGGACAGAATCTTTTGGGAGATAGGGAAATAAGAAGGCTGCAATCAATCCATCTTGTTTTTCTTCTAACGTTGCTAGTGCCATAGAATCAAATAGATAAAAGTTACCGGAAGGATTGTTTTTTTTAGCAAGAGCAATCATTTTTTCTGAAAGATCAGTACCTGTATAGTTAAAGTCTGGTCTTCGCTCTAAAAGATATTTAGCAACATTACCAGGTCCACAGGCTAGTTCAAAAATGGCTGCTTTTTGAGTGATGATGTGTTGGCAAAATAAATTTAATGCGTGTCCATAATGCGATACATCCATGTATTTTTGTTCATATATGTCCGATAATTTATTAAAAACGGATACAGCTTGCTTGTTTTTATTCATAATTCATTCGTTGGATTGAATTTACAAGAAATAGATTGAAATTTGTAACTGATGAAAGAATTTTAGTTATTTGATAGTAATACAATACGATATTTATGAAATCAATTTTTCTTCTAATCTTCATGTTATTCGGCTTAATGAGTTCCGGGCAAGTATTGACTTTTACTGCTCAAGATTCAATAATTCAGGTAGATGATGCGGGAGAGTTAAGTAATTGGTTCTTAGATTTTGATTTAAAACCAGATGTTTTCACAACAAACAGTTTAGGAGAAAAAGTTACGTTTATTTCTGGCGAAAACAGCATGTCGTTCGATGTCACTAAAGATTTAGAAGTGAATTTTGTCATTCTGTTCAATGGTGACTCTGCTTTTACTCAATTAAAATATGAAATGTCGCGACTTGATTTATTGAAGTCTGGTTCAATTTATGATTATAATCAAAAGGAAAATTTCAGCTTTTCATATCAATCAGCCTCGCGTAGTGAATTGGTGGTTCTTCGGAATAAATACAAACTGGATTCAATAGCAGGGAATGGAGATGAGTTAAGTCAAGTTAAAAAGCTAATGCATTGGGTTCATGAGTCCATTGAGCATAATGGAAATAAGCCGAATCCAAAGGTAAAGAATGCATCGAGTTTACTTGAAAAATGTTCGAAAGAAGATCAAACCTTAAACTGTAGAGGACTCGCTATTGTTTTAAACGAAGTGTATTTAGCAATGGGATTCAAATCGAGGTATGTAACCTGTATGCCTAAAGAAGCGGAGTTCAATGACTGTCATGTAATTAATACTGTATTTATTGAAAGCTTAAATAAATGGGTGTGGATGGATCCTACGTGGGATGCATATGTAATGAATGAAGTAGGGGAATTGTTGAGTATTCAAGAAGTTAGAACGTATTTGATTGAAGGGCGAAGATTGAAAGTGAATGAACATGCAAATTGGAATCAAATTACATTTATTGATCCAGATTACTATTTGAATGAATACATGGCGAAAAACTTGTATCGATTGGAATGTCCGCTTTCAAGTGTATATGATTTAGAATCCCCCAAAAGAGGAAAACTAATTGAATACATTGAGTTAATTCCAGTCGACAGTTATCGACAAGAACCTAAAATGGAGAAGATCAAATACAAGAAGACGGGAGTGACCAACGTAACTTATAAAACGAACAACCCAAACCTATTTTGGGAAATTATTGAATAAGTGCAGCAGGCTAACTCTTCTCGCATGGTAAATGCAACTTAAAACATCATTTTTACTATCTTCACAACAGAATGAATTCTATGTTAGAAGTAAAAAATATAAGCAAATCTTTTTTCCGCAAGGAAGCATTGAATGATGTTTCTTTAAAAGTGAATAAAGGCGAGATATTCGGGTTGCTTGGGCCGAACGGTGCAGGTAAAACAACCTTAATTCGTGTCATTAATCGTATTGTTGAGCCAGATTCAGGTTCGGTGCGTTTTGATGGTGAGTTAATGACAGAAGGGCATTTGTCTCAGATTGGTTATTTGCCAGAGGAAAGAGGATTATATAAAAACATGACTGTTGAAGCTCACGCAGTTTTCCTAGGGAGATTGAGAGGCCTCACTAAAAAAGATGTGCATACTAAAATCGATTATTGGTTTGATCGTTTTGGAATCAATGATTGGAGAAAAAAACGCATTGAAGAATTATCAAAGGGAATGGCACAAAAAGTACAATTTGTTTGTACTGTCCTTCATGAGCCAAAATTCTTAATCTTAGATGAACCTTTTAGCGGTTTTGATCCAATTAATGTAGAGCTTATCAAGCAAGAGTTGATTGAAATGCGCGCAGCAGGAAAGACCATTATGCTTTCAACGCACAACATGAAAAGTGTTGAAGAAATTTGCGATCGTGCTGCACTAATCCATAATTCAAAAAAAATAGCTGAAGGTAAAATTTCGGATTTGCAAAGCGAACGAAAAATGGGGTTGTACGCAGTTCGTTTCCAAGGAAGTATGATTGCTTTTGTAAATGCTTTATGGACTGGTTTTGAAGTTCACGATAAAGATATTCTTGGTGATGATCGTTTTGTCATGCGAGTTAAAATGAGAGGGGATAATTCATTCGATGATTTACTCAAAGTATTAATTGGACAGGTGAAAATTGAAGCTGCATGGGAGGTCCTTCCTACAATGCAAGATGTTTTTATTGATTTAGTTCAGCCTAAAGTAACGGAGTAAGATGAAGAATAGTATGTTAATTGCCGTTAGAGAATGGAAGGCCCGCATGGGGTCTAGATCCTTTGTTTTGTTCTCAATACTTGGACCACTTATAATTTTAGGGTTAGTATATTTAATGTTTGCTTTCGGTGGACAATCGAAGCAACATTGGAAGGTGTTGGTTGCCGATCCTACTGGGATTATGGGTAATAAAATTATGGCGAGTGAGGATAAATCAGTGACCTATGCTTTTGCTGATGGGTACATCGAAATGGAAGAGTTTGCTGATGCGAAGAAATACCAATCGTTTGATGCTTTATTAGAAGTCAATGAGAAAGTTCTTTCGAATAAAATTGGCTTTGTGTTTTTTAGGGAGAAGCCCTCGATAAGAATGCAAACACGCGTTCAGTATCACTTTGAAAGAAGACTTGAAGAGGTGATGGTGAAGGAATTTACTTCCTTGTCATTGAAAGATTTTAGGAAAATTAAACAGCCCTTATCTGTGAATTTTAGAGATGTATATGATCCAAACAATGAGTCTTCTGATTTGAGCGGATGGGTCGGATTCTTCTATGGTGCAATCATTTTTACTTTTATATTCTTGTTCGGAATGACAATTATGCGCTCCGTATCGAGAGAAAAAAGCAATCGTATCGTAGAAGTGCTATTAGCTTCAGTTTCACCTAACCAATTGATGATTGGTAAAATCATTGGGGTTGGATTGTCTGCATTAGTTCAGTTTGTTGTTTGGGTTGTAATAATCGGTTTGGGACTTTATTTTATGCGTGAAACGCTTTTTCCTGATATGCTTAACGCTGCCAACATGAATGTTCAAGAATTAACGATTCAAGCAGGTGAACAATCGTATCAAGAAAATATGTTTGCTGCACATGAATACAATCAGTTTGTTGAATTGGTTTATAATCGCGTACAGTTTGTAAATATGACTGCTTTTTTCATCTTGTTTTTCATCGCAGGATATGTTTTTTATGGAGCATTATTCGCCGCGGTTGGTGCAACTATGGGGTCAGAAAGTGATGGTCAACAGTTTATTCTTCCGCTGATTTTCCTTTTATGCTTTGCATTGTATGGAGGGTACTACGTTTTGAATTATCCAGAGAGTCCCTTGGCTGAGGTCTTGCATTATTTGCCGTTTACTTCTCCGGTTGTAGTGATGGTGAAGCTGGCTCAAGGTTATTATGGCCCAGGACATGTTTATGAGATTTATTTGACCTTATTGGTTTTAATAACATCCGCTTTTGTCATGTTGGCAATTGCATCTCGATTATATAAAAATGGGATATTGCAGTTTGGGCATCGAGTTCGACTGAAGCATATATATAAATGGTTGAAAAAATCATAAACAGGGTGCCATGCGCAAAGCAGTAATTGATCTTGGAACAAATACGTTTAACTTACTGATCGCAGAGGTTGAAGATGGACAGTTGAATCTGATACATTCGGATAAAGCTGCTGTCTTGCTTGGAATGGGAGGAATCAATCGAGGAATCATTGCTGAAGATGCCATGGAACGCGCTAAGGATGCCTTGAAGTTGTTTAAAGCAAAATGTGAATATCATAATGTTAAATCAGTAAAAGCGATTGGGACAAGTGCATTACGTGCTTCTAGCAATAGCAAAGAGTTGGTTGATTATGCGGAAAATATCTTGAAGATTCAAATTGAAATTGTAACGGGACTTCAAGAAGCCGATTTCATTTATCGTGGTGTAAAATGGGGGTACGATTTCATGGAACCTACTATCGTGATGGATATTGGTGGAGGTAGTACGGAGTTTATTTTTGCAGATATTACAGGTGTAAAGGAAGTGACTAGTTTGAATATTGGAGTATCAAGAATTTACCAGACCTTGAATCAACCTGATGAATTTACAGATGATAGCATCAAAAAAATTGTACAGTTTTTAGATGATGGTAAATGCGATTTCTTTTCTAAAGTAGATTCTAAAATTTTAATGGGGTCATCGGGAAGTTTTGAAACCATTTATGAAATGATTTATAAAAAGTCCTTTCCTGAAAATGAAGGGGCTATCGAGATTCCATTGGATGAAGTCAGATCAACTCTTGAGTGGATCATCACTTCGAGTTTACAAGAACGAATTGATAATGATTGGATTGTTTTAATTCGAAAGAAAATGTTACCAATCGCAGCGGTCAAAATTCTTTGGGTTATCAATCATTTTAAGATTGAACGCCTTATCATTTCACCTTTTTCGCTAAAAGAAGGAGTTCTGAACGAATAAATTTTGAGTTCACCGCAATATTCTAAGGTGAGTTTTTATCAATTAATTATCTTTAACGAAAATCGAAATCAATGAGCAAAATATTAATAGTCGACGACGAAAGAGCAATCCGTAGAGCACTACGTGAAATCCTTGAATTTGAAGAGTTTGAAGTGGATGAAGCTGAGAACGGAAAAGATGGGTTGGATAAGGCCAAATCGGAAACGTATGACATCATTTTTTGCGACATTAAAATGCCTGAGATGGATGGTATGGAGGTTCTTGATGGACTTCAAAAGGCGAAAATTGATACTCCAGTGATTATGATTAGTGGTCATGGAAATATCGAAACTGCTGTTCAGGCCATTAAAAAAGGAGCATTCGATTTTATCGAAAAGCCACTTGATCTGAATCGTATTTTAGTCACGATTAGAAATGCGAAAGACAAAACGGTTTTAATTGAAGAGAAAAAAGTACTTCGCAAAACAGTCAAGAAATTCAAAGGCTCCTCAATTATTGGAGAGACGGAAGGAATCATCCAAATAAAGGAAATGATTGAGAAGGTTGCTCCTTCAGATGCACGTGTTCTTATCACGGGTGAAAATGGAACCGGAAAAGAACTTGTGGCTCGTTCGTTACATGATCTGAGTGATCGAAAAGGGCAGGCGTTCATTGAAGTTAACTGTGCTGCCATTCCAGCTGAATTGATTGAAAGTGAATTGTTTGGCCACGAAAAAGGTGCGTTTACTTCTGCCGTAAAGCAAAAGAAAGGAAAGTTTGAATTGGCTTCGGGTGGAACTTTATTCTTGGATGAAATCGGTGACATGTCGGCCAGTGCTCAGGCAAAAGTGTTACGTGCTTTGCAAGAGAATGTAATCCAACGTGTGGGTGGCGAAAAGGACATTAAGGTAAATGCTAGAGTAGTAGCCGCGACAAATAAGAATTTACGTAAGGAAATTGATGAAGGCAACTTCCGAGAAGATTTATATCATCGATTAGCAGTTATATTAATCCACGTACCTTCTTTGAATGAACGACGAGATGATATTCCATTGTTGGCAAATCACTTTTTAACAATGGTTTGCGCTGAGCACGGGATCGCTAGGAAATCATTTGATGATGCGGCTGTTATGGCACTTCAGAAAACAGATTGGACAGGAAATATTCGTGAACTTAGAAATATTATTGAACGGTTGATTATCCTCGGAGGTGACGTTATCACTGCGGATGATGTACTTATGTTTGCAAATCCAAGAGCTAAAGCTTAATTTTTTTTTAAATAGAATACCGCTTGTTACAAATTAATCTTGTATATTTACCATGGTAAATAAAGGTTAGGTAATTAAACAGATTAGAATGAAAAAATTTAAAATAGTACATTGGATATTTACAGGTTTACTTTCAGCGTTAATGTTAATGTCGGCTGGAATGTATTTGTTCAATACAGAAGAGGTGAGTGGAATGTTCACAGCTTTAGGGTTTACGTCATGGATTATTTATCCATTAGCAATAGCGAAACTTTTAGGGGTACTGATGCTTCTATCAAAATTTAATAAGACACTGACAACATTTGCTTATGCTGGTTTTCTATTTAATTTCTTGTTGGCCTTTGGTGCACATATGGCAATAGGAGATGGTGAAGCGGGTGGAGCTGTAATGGCATTAATCCTTTGGGCCGGTTCTTTCTCAATGTGGAAGATTGGTTGGGGTAAAGAATAGTAGTAGTAGGTAGGTTAGTTAAAATGAAGAGGCGGTCCATTGGATCGCCTTTTTTTGCGGTAAGAAAATTTATCGAAAGTAAGTTTTCTCTCCTTTTTAGTATTCTGATGATTTCGTTTAATGAATGATGTCTGAAACTATACACAACTCAGAAATAGTGGATCGGACAAAAAATACAGTGGAAAGTCTATTTAAACACCCAAATTATTCTTGAAATGGAACTTGAATTAATTCCCCTACTGTAGTAGCAGTTGGAATTTCATCCATGTACCAATCAAGGCAAGTAGTGTCAACAAATAAAGAAGATTCAATATCGCAATCCATATTCATTTCATTAACAAGTAATGCACGGTATGCATACACTTTAACTACAGGAGAGTCGTGCTTTAGTAGGTTATTTAATTCCTTTTCGGTTGCGAGGTCTTTTAACTTCTCATAAGCGTGAAATTCACTCGTTATGCTATCGCTAGTTCCTAAATACATTTCTTTTATTCCAGTTGCCTGAGATAATTGATAAACAACGCTATCAAGTTCATTTTCTAGGATGAAAGGAACAATCTGTGGAGCATAAGGGTCTGGTGGAATAGCACGTACCAATACTCTCAACTCATGATAGTCCTTTGCTGAGATTTCCACACTTTTAATGGAAATTACAAGGATTATTGACAATAAGGATAACATTCTATATTTCATGATTCACTTTCTGTTAAAGCTATGGCCCACAATTGATTAATCGGATGCAAGATATATAAATTAAACGAATTCTTAAATAAGGAGTATTTTATAATGCATGTTTTCTTTGTAACATATTTGGCTTTATTTCAAGTCCTCCCCATTCCACAACAGTAAACCCCTTACGTTGTATTTTTTCCATTTTTTGTTCTATAACTTTCAATCCAGGTTCCGTTTTCTGCCAGGTCATGTAAAGGCGATAAATTTCCACTGGTGTAGGAGTTATGTCGAGTTCAGCATATTGATCACAACTCTTGTTGAATTCGAAATGCACATAGTTAAATTCGTTTTGCGCCATTCTCGGCCCCCAATAAGTGATAAAGTCGGCTTGTTCTTTTGAACTTAAACCTGCTTCAGTTAATCGTTGCTCTAGAAATGTTGTTACATCACTTCCTTTTACCACAAATCCGCGTGATAGATAATCTTCGGTGATTTTAACTTCGTTTTCAGCTTCCCAAAACAAATAATTGTATCGCTTGTCGCCAAATTGTAATTCGCCATTGGGTGAGGCTGTAAATTCCCAGCCATTGTTATAAGTTGGATATGTATATGTTGACTTTCCTTTAACATTCAATTTTACTTGAATTTGAGTTTCTTCTGTTGGGTATAGGTAGATGACCGGTTTTTCTGCCATAATTGGAACGATAGCACTTTCCAGTTGGACTTCATATTTATTTCGATATTTTGGTTTAATTGACAAGGAGTCGCTGTAAACTTCCATATGATATTCGTTGTAAAAGAATTGAAAGGCATGTTTACCCGGTGTTGTCATGATGCTCAATTCAAATTGATCACTTAATTTTTTTCGAAAGGTTTTACCATCAACGCTGTAGTCCATGTAACGTTCAATTCTGTTGTCATAAATCCCTTTAAATTTAAATTGATAAACAGATTGATTCGCACTGAGTGTTTTATCCAATGATGAGGAGATAAGCATGATTTGAGGCGTGATTTCTTTTGATTCAGCCCATGCTATAGCAGCTGAACAAATCATGATAATTGCGAGGATTGATTTCATATGTTTGATTGTTGTTCTTTCTTATACAATCAATATGCCATTACGTTCAATCCAATTAAATTAATTTAATGAAATCCTTTGCTAATTTTTCAGAACTGAATTGTTCAATGTTGATAGGAGCGTGATAGAGTTTGTGTTCTTGATATAATCTGAAGCTATCCAAGATATATTGCTTCATGCTTTTTGTATCGTTGAAGTCAGAAAAATGCCCTGCTTGCGTTGAATCAAACGCAGCTTCTAGATCACTGTCTTTTTGCCCTACCGCAATAATTGGTCTTTTAGCTCCGAGATACTCAAAGAATTTTCCAGTTAGAATTCCTTTTACATTTCCAGTATTGTTTGCGACAAGTAATAACAATTGCGCTTGGCGTTGCATGATTACACTTTCAGAATGTTTAACAGCGGGTATTAAATGAAGATACGATTTTAGCCCTGCTTCTTCAGCGGCCTGTATAACCTGGTAATCTACTGTTCCAATCAGGTTTATTTTTAATTTAGAAGCGAGTTCAGGTTCTAACTTCACCAATTCTGATAACGCATTCCATACTACCTGTGGATTTCTGGCAAATGGCATTGATCCAAAATGGACGATCGTAAAGTCTTTATCCAAATTGATTTTAGATGCATCAAATTCAGGGAAGTTATATCCATTGGTAATCACGTGTATTGATCGTGTTCCAATTTCTTCTAATCCTGTTGCACAAGAATTACTTACTGTAATTACTTCATCAGCCTCAGTTAAACACATCTTTTCAAGTTTCTTGTGTTTTGCATCAGCTCGTTTTCCAGGTAAAAGATCTTGATAAAAATCAATTTGTGTCCATGGATCTCTGAAGTCAGCCAACCATTTTAACTTATGTTTCTTCTTCAGTTTTTGAGCAATCAAATGTGTTGAATGCGGAGGTCCTGTTGAAATGATGGTATCAATCTCTGGATGTTCAGTTAAGTATTTAGACAAAAAGCGAGCAGAAGGTTTTATCCAAAAAACACGTGCATCAGGAATAAAGAGGTTTCCTCTGATCCAAATAATAAGTTTCTGTATCAATCCTGCTTTTTTATCCTGACTAAAACCTGTTCCTTTTGAACTTCCTTTTCCGAGATATTTGTGTGGTTCAAAAACCTTTTTACGGATCACTTTGACTTCTTCTGGAACTTGTTTTTGCAGCTCTTCATCGATAACTGGCCAAGCAGCATCTTCTGGACAATAAACAGTTAAGTTACAGCCATTTTCTTTGAAATATTTAGAAAATCGCAACCAACGATGTACTCCAGCTCCTCCCGAAGGTGGCCAATAAAATGTAATCAACAGTACGTTTTTCGAATCTTTCAATTTTATAATTTTTCAATCACCGCAGCAATCGCATCTTCTAATCCTGCTGGATTTTTACCTCCTGCCGTAGCAAAGAATGGTTGTCCACCACCACCACCTTGAATGTGTTTAGATACTTCGCGAATGATATTTCCCGCATGAATGTCGTTCTCTTTAATTAGGTTGTCTGAAACAATAATACTCAATGTACATTTCCCATCATTTTTTCCACCGAGTACTCCAACAAAGTTCTCCGTTTCTCCCTTCAATTGAAAAAGAATGTCTTTAATCGATCCTCCATCCAATTCAACAATTTCGGACAATAAATTAACACCGTTATATGGTTTAATTGAATTTTTTAATTCTGCCTTGATTCCTTTTGCCTTGTCTTTTTGGAATTGCTCCAATTCTTTCATCAAAGAAGCGTTCTTACTCAACAATTCAGTGACCGCTTTAACCACATCTTTTGGATTTTTTAATGCGGCATTTACCTCGTCTAATTTGTGAGATTTATTGGCGTAATAGGCTTCAGCTTTCTCAGAAGTGATTGCTTCAATTCTTCGAACACCAGCAGCTACAGAACCTTCAGAAGTAATTATGAATAAACCAATTTCACCTGTTGCTTGAACGTGTGTTCCTCCACAAAGCTCAACTGAATCATCAAATTTAATTACACGAACGGTATCACCATATTTTTCACCAAACAAGGCCATTGCACCCATTCCTTGTGCAATTTCAATTGGCGTATTTCTTTTTTCGTCAAGGGCGATGTTTTTGCGGATTTTAGCTGAAACTAATTCTTGAATTTTAGCTAATTCTTCGTCTGTTACTTTCGCAAAATGAGAGAAATCAAATCGTAAATAATCAGAGTTTACAAGAGAACCTTTTTGCTCTACGTGATCTCCAAGAACCGTTCTTAATGCATGGTGTAATAGGTGAGTAGCAGAGTGATTGTTTGCTGAAGCAGCTCTCTTCGCTTTGCTCACGTTAGCTGTGAATGTAGCGTTTACATCTGAGGGCATTTCTTTCATCAAGTGCACAATCAAATTGTTTTCTTTTTTCGTGTCAAAAATGGCGGTCTTATTTCCACTCGCCTCAATGAACCCTGTATCTCCAACTTGACCTCCACCTTCAGGGTAGAAAGGGGTTAAATTGAATACTACCTGATAGAATTCTTTTTTCTTTTGACTTACTTTTCTGTATTTAACAATTTTAACTGAAGTAGAAAGTAGATCATAACCTACAAACTCCTCTACAGTATCCTCACGAACCTCAACCCAGTCATCAGTTTCGATTGCGGTTGCAGCCCGTGACTTATTCTTTTGAATTTCTAATTTTTCTTGAAAGCTTTTCTCATCAATTGTTAATCCGTTTTCACGGGCAATTAATGAAATTAAATCCAATGGAAAACCAAAGGTATCGTATAATTCGAAAGCTGTTGCGCCATCGATTGTATTGTTCTTTTCTTCTTTAGTTTTGGCAATAACAACATCCATTCGTCGTATACCTTGCTCAAGTGTTCTGAAAAAACTGATTTCTTCTTCTCGAATCACTTTGTAAACCAATTCTTGTTGTTGTTTAATTTCAGGGAAGGTATCTCCCATTAATTCTACAAGAACATTAAATAAATCTGACAAGAATGGCTCCTTCAACCCAAGTGTCTGGTAACCATAACGAACGGCTCTTCTTAAAATACGGCGAATAACGTATCCTGCACCAGTATTCGAAGGAAGTTGACCGTCTGCAGTTGAAAAAGCAATTGCACGAATATGATCAGCAATTACACGTAAAGCAATATCTGTTTCTTCTTTTTTGCCGTATTCAACACCAGATACTTTTTCCATGTGCTTAATCAGCGTTTGGAATAGGTCAGTATCGTAATTTGATTGTTTTCCTTGAAGGGCCATAGCTAAGCGCTCCAATCCCATTCCAGTATCTACATGAGTTTCTGGCAACGGCTCCAATGTTCCATTTGCTTTTCGGTTGAATTGCATGAATACGTTGTTCCAAATTTCAATTACCTGTGGATGATCTTCGTTAACCAAAGATTTACCATCAACCTTTGCTCTTTCATCTTCTGAACGTAAATCAACATGTATTTCGGTACAAGGTCCACAAGGTCCAACGTCTCCCATTTCCCAAAAGTTATCTTTTTTAGAAGCAGGTATAATGCGGTCTTCTGCAATGTATTTTTTCCAAATGTTAATACTTTCGGTATCCTGAGGAACTCCATCTTCTTCATCTCCTTCAAAAACAGTAACGTAAATGCGTTCAACCGGAATTTTATAAACGTTTGTTAATAAGTCCCATGCCCATTCTATTGCTTCTTCTTTGAAGTAATCTCCAAAGGACCAATTACCAAGCATTTCAAACATGGTGTGATGATAAGTATCAACCCCAACCTCTTCCAGGTCATTGTGTTTGCCAGAAACACGGAGACATTTTTGAGTATTGGCGACACGACGATTTTTTGGGATTGCATTCCCTAAAAAGTAATCCTTGAATTGATTCATCCCTGCATTAATAAACATCAATGTAGGATCGTTTTTAACAACCATAGGCGCACTAGGAACGATCTCATGTCCCTTTGATTCGAAGTAATCGAAAAATGCTTGGCGTATCTCGGAAATTGTCATTGTCAATTGTTGTTTTTTTATTCTAAAATGGATGTACAAATTTAGTCTTTTTGTGATTTATTACGTCATGCACTGTGTTTAATTTTCTTTCGCGGATTGTAGGTATTTATTGATCCACATGAATCCGTGTTTTAACAAAATGGAATAGTCTTATCTTTGAAGTGGTTCTCGTTACGTTAATCGCAGATTTTATCCTAGTAAATGACAGAAGAAAATATAAGTACAGGTCTAAATACACGTGTCCAGTTTCTAATACTTTTTGGATTAGTTTTTCTGTCTGCTTTGATAGTGCGATTACCTCACTTACTTTCAAATGGTTCATTTTTTGACGGTGATGAAGCTGTTATTGGAATCATGGCTCAGAATTTATTGAATGGAAAAATTGATGTTTATTTCTTAGGGCAAAATTATGGGTTGTCTCTGCTTGAAAGTGCTAGTGTGTCTTTTTTCTTGAAGATTTTGGGAGTTGGGGTGTGGGCGTTACGTTTAGGCGGGCTATTCATTTTTTCGTTAGGATGTACTTTTATTATTCGTGTTTTCCAGAAGAATAATTCACCAGGAAAAATGGTGCTTTTCATAGGGCTACTCCTTATATTATTTCCTTCATGGTATTTGTGGGGGATGATGGTTCGTGGTGGTTATGTTACTTCTTTTCTATTGGTCTCCATTTTATTTTATATCACCCAAACTAAGCAACAGACTATTCTTTGGTGCATTCTTGTCGGGGGTATAGCTGCATTAACTTTTGAATCTCATTTACTTGTTCTGTTCACTTTCTTTCCAATTCTAATAGCTTGGGTTTTTAAATCCGGTCAAAAATTAAGGTCGATGATAATTACAGGTATCTCTGCATTGATTACAATTTTTACTTTGCGATTATTTTATATTGAAAATCCCGTCTGGTCTAAACCAAAACTTAACACTGGAGTGCAGGAGCAATGGGATCAATTGTTATATCATTTAGGCGATTTATTAAGTGGGTTTTCAAATTATCATTATTTCACGGCAGGTTTTAAGTTAGAATTGTGGTTGAATATTGTTGTTCTCGGAGGATTGATTCTTTTTCTTGTAATACTATTAATCTTATTAAAGAAGGTTCAAATTCGAAGTGAAAAAGTGATGGTGTTATTATATGTTCCAGTTATCATTGGGTACATTTTTTTAATGTCTATGATGGGACAGCCGGCACCAAGATATTGGTTGGGTTTATTTACAGGTCTTCTTTTTTTGATGATTTATCTGATTCTTTACACCCCTGAGATGAAGTTGTCATTAATTCATTATGCCATGTTAACATTTTTTATCGTCTTGGCGTTTGCAGGTGATAATCATCGAAGAGATTGGTATCAAACGGATAAAAATGAAATGGTTCTCTTGAGTAAATTACATAACACGGTAACTTCTAATGAAGTGGACGTATTATATACGGTAGAGCCTGATTTTCAATGGAAATGGAATTATATGTATGGCGATAAAATTCCCGCTATGCATGTGAATGAGCGTGAACGAACAATGCAGTTCGTTGATCGAATCAATGAATTGAAACATAATCCAGTTGTCAAAATAGGTGTCGTTGGATTTAATAAAATATATAATGGACTCAATATCTATCCCGAATTCTACGAACAAATCATTGTGGTGGATGGAAAGTACTTTTTATTCCTCAATCCCAGTGAAATAGAGTTTGAATCATTCAAAGCATTTTATAAATAGTACAATTCAACCAGATTCTTTGTAAATTTGGGTGTGCCAAAACAACAGTATAAATACAATCCCAAAACCTTATCCTATGAAGCAGTTCATGTTTCCTTTGGAAAAAAATTGTTGCGGACTTTATTATGGATTGCACCGAGTATTGTTGTTGGGTTGGTTCTTGCATTTTTCTTTACTAAAAGAATTAACTCCCCAAAAGAGAAGCAATTGCAATCAGAATTAAGTGCAAATGCTAAAGAGCTTAAAAGAATTCAAAAGGATTTAAAATTGGTAAATGATGTTTTAGACGTCATTGAAAGTCGTGATGAAGATTTATATCGAGCGGCATTATATGCAGAGAAATTCCCGGATGAGTTAAGACAAATGGGTACAGGGGGAAGTGATAAGTACGCTTATTTATCCGGAATGACTAATGGTGAATTGATTAAAGAAACATCAATTCAAATGGATAAGTTGGAAAAACGACTCAATGCTCAAAGTATGTCCTTTCGAGAATTGTTGGAATTGGCAAAAGGAAAGGAAAAATTATTGGCTTGTGTTCCTGCAATTCAACCTGTGCGTAATTCGGACTTAAAACGAAGAATATCTGGATTCGGATTTCGTATCGATCCAATTTATAAAACAAGGAGGAAGCATACAGGGATGGATTTTACGGCAGACAAAGGAACCGAGGTGTATGCAACAGGTGATGGTGTGGTAGAGCTTGTGGAAACAAAACGATGGGGATACGGAAAGTCGATTGTCATTAATCATGGATTCGGATATAAAACATTGTATGCGCATTTGAGTGCGTTTAAAATTAGGCAGGGACAGAAAGTCAAACGAGGGGAGTTGATTGGGTTAATCGGTTCAACAGGTAAGTCAACAGGTCCTCATTTGCATTATGAAGTAATTAAAAATGGAATAAAAGTAAATCCGATTGGCTATTATCACTCTGATCTTTCGCCTGATCAGTATGAGACCTTATTAGAAATGAGTGAAAACTCATATCAATCGCTCGACTAAAAAAGGAGAGTTTGTCAGAAATCTGACATTTTGACTGTCAATTCGACACCAATTCTGAACCATTTTGAGCTTAAGATGACAAAAATGTCATGAAAATCATAGAATAATCCGTTGGCACAGAGATTGACTAATGCTTAGTATCAAAATTGAATTAAAGTTTAAATAGTTAATAATAGTCATGGGAAAAATAATCGGAATTGATTTAGGTACTACAAACTCTTGTGTTTCTGTAATGGAAGGAAATGAGCCAGTAGTTATCGCAAACTCAGAAGGAAAAAGAACAACGCCATCAATCGTGGCATTTGTTGAAGGTGGAGA
>JBFHHS010000018.1:0-20498 GCA_041596895.1 Crocinitomicaceae bacterium
AAAGAGTATAATCATGCACAAGGATACGAGGGATTTATGAAATCTCTTACCAATGATTTTCCGGAGGAATCAACCGCCATTAAATTGTTCTGTGATAAAATTCAAGAGATCTGCGCTTATTTTCCTTTATACAATTTGGAAGAGGAAGATGGTCGTGTGAATTATGTCAACAATCCTGAGATTTTATCTATTAATGCTTGGGACTATGTAAGTACGATTACATCAAATGAACGATTCAAAGCTGTATTGCTGGGAAATGGCTTGTTGTATGCTGGAGATCGAAAAACAACACCGCTTTATGTCGTTGCATTAATCTTAAATAGCTATTTGAAAGGAAGTTATCGAATGATTAATGGGGGGTCTCAAATTGCCCGTCAATTAACTAAAAAGATACATGCACTTGGAGGTAAGGTTCTAAAACATCAAGATGTTTTTAAAGCGAATTACACTGATGGAGAAATTACTTCAGTTGAAACGAAATCAGGATTTACATTTAAAGCTAAAAATTTCATTTCGAATGTTCATCCAAAATTGACCGTGAATATCTTTGGTGAAGATAGATTTAGAACTGCTTATAGGAATCGATTGAACAAAATTAAAAATACGGTTTCTTCTTTTATGCTGTATCTTTCATTTGAAGAAGATTCATTTGAATATTTTAATCATAATTTATACGCCTACAAAGTAGAGGATGTTTGGAATACTGTGTCATATGATGATAAAATCTGGCCTGAGTCCCTTTACATCTGCACACCTGCTGCTAAAAATCAAGGTAAATGGGCCGAATCTATGGCAGTGATGGCATATATGGATTACGAAGAAGTAGAAAAGTGGGGAGATTCATTTAATACAGTTGCCGAAGCTGGTGAAAGAGGTGCTGCATATGAAGCATTTAAAAAGGAAAAGGAAGAGGTTGTATTGAAAGAACTCGAAAATATCTATCCTGGAATTCGAAAATCAATTAAAGGTATTTATAGTTCAACTCCATTGACGTACAAAGATTATATTGGTACAGAAGATGGTGCACTTTATGGTATTTTGAAGGACTCAAACAACATAATGGTATCTAAGATAAATGCTAAAACTAGAGTCCCTAATTTATTTCAAACAGGACAAAACATCGTTTTTCATGGTATTTTAGGTGCAACAATTGGTTCACTAGTGACGTGTTTCAACTTCCTAGATAGTAAAGAGCTGATTGACAAAATAAAGAACGCGTAATGACAAATAAATTTGACGTTGTAGTTATTGGAGCCGGTCCTGCAGGGGCAGTGGCGAGCGCTAGACTAATGCAAGAGGGACTGACTGTGCTAGTGTTGGAAAAAATGGAGTTTCCTCGGTTTGTTATTGGAGAGAGTCTATTGCCTCAATGTATGGATTATTTAGAGAAAGTTGATCTTCTAGATTGTATTGAAGCTGAAAGATTTCAAATAAAAACGGGAGTTACTTTTTATCATAACGAAGAAGTGTGTGACTTTCTATTCAAAGAACGTTTCACAGAAGGTTGGGATTATACTTTTCAAGTGAAACGCGAGAAGTTTGATCATGCATTGATTCAAGAGGCAGAGAAAAAAGGTGCTGTTGTGCGGTTTAATTCTGAAGTAGTCAATGTACAAACTTCGAAAAAACAATCGTTCGTAACGTATAGAGATAAAGATGGAGTTGAGGTTTCAATAGAATCTCGATTTGTGATTGACGCCAGTGGTTATGGTAGGGTTTTACCAAAGATGTTTAATCTCGAGCAGCCTGCTGTTTCGATTCCAAGAGGCGCCGTTTTTAGTCACGTTATAGACGAAAACCGT
Organism: Crocinitomicaceae bacterium; assembly: GCA_041596895.1. Lineage (GTDB taxonomy): Bacteria > Bacteroidota > Bacteroidia > Flavobacteriales_D > Crocinitomicaceae > UBA4466. The sequence continues at coordinate 1,803 of JBFHHS010000018.1, forward strand.
ACTAAATTGGCTGGTGAAAATATTTTTGTGCATGCATTTAGGAATAATTCTGCTTGGATTTGGTCTATTCCATTTTCCGATGGCACTGCATCAATTGGTGTGGTAGGAGAAGTTGATTTTATAAATGAATGCAGTGAAAATGATGCTGAATTGTATAAGGAATTAGTGCAGAATTTTCCAGGTTTAGATGGGCGCTTTAAGGATACTAAATTCATCTTTCCACCTAAGAAATTATTGAACTACTCAATTTCCGTAAAGCAAATGTGTGGTGAAGGTTATGTGCTGTGTGGAAATAGCACGGAGTTTTTGGACCCGATTTTTAGTTCTGGAGTAACGCTTGCTGTTGTTTCGGGATACCATGCTGCAGACCTTGTGGTTAAAGAACTTTCAGGAGAGGAGGTAGATTGGGATACCGAATATGTTGATATGATGAAGCAAGGAATCGAAGTCTTCAGAAGTTATGTCGACGCATGGTATAATGGCGATTTACATACGATCTTTTTTACAAAGAATGGAAATCCTGAGTTTAAAAAACAAATTTGTTCTGTATTAGCAGGGTATGTTTGGGATAAAGAAAATCCATTCGTTAAAAAACACAAACGAATTCTTAAAACCTTGGCTAAGGTGATTACTTTGGAGCAATAATCGATTCGATTAATTGAATTTGATTTTTTCCGGTTTTCGCATGTGTTTCTTATGAACCATTGCTCTTAATTCGTTAATTTCAACAAAATCAAACTTTGGTATTACCCGCAGGTTTGCCTTACACATTTCTTTAATTTCATCAAGAACTACAGAATCAATTATTCTATCTTCTAACAAAATAGTGATGGTATCATTGTTTAGTTCATCTTTATCGATCAAAACTTTATAACATGATACGGCCTTAAAGCTCTCTAGCACATCAAAAATAGCTTTAGGAAACAAGGTTGTTCCTCTATATTTGATCATTTGATTTTTTCGACCAATGATTGGGCCTAAACGAGGAGATTTTCTACCGCATGCGCATTTTTCTCTATACACTTTAGCTATGTCACCTGTTCTGTATCGAATCAATGGTGCACCTTCAACACCTAATGTCGTAACTACAATCTCGCCGAATTCTTCGTTTAATGCATCTGTACCGTCTTCCTTTAAAACCTCAAGAAATAATAAGTCCTCATTTAAATGACAGCCTTGTTGAGCCGTACATTCAGAGAAGGCAGCGCCCATTTCTGTTGAAGCATATGTGGAGAAAATAGTCACATCCCAGTTTTCGGTAATACGTTTCCCAAGTTTATTGAAGCTCAAATCTTCATTTCTGATTGGTTCTCCAATGCACACAATTGACTGAACTGAAGTAGCGTTGAAATCAATTCCGTTCTCTTTTGCATAATCTAATAAGGTTACGATAAATGAAGGAACGGCAATTAATGTGGTTGGTTTATATTTTAAAATTGAATTCCACTGAAGCTGAGGAACTCCAGGCCCTATCCGAACCATTCCCGCACCTAGTTTTTGCACCCCAAGAAAATAAGCAATACCAGCCATGAACTGTTTGTCTATCGTAGTCAGCAATTGGAATATATCTTTGTCTGTCTTTCCCATTAATACAAAAGAGTCTCGTTCATTTTGAGCCAAACGTTCTAAATCATTCTTTGTTAGAAATAGGGAAATAGGATCACCCGTTGTGCCAGAAGTCGTAACAAAATCTGCAACTTCTGTCATTGGTACAGCTAAAAATGAATCATTATGGTCTGCGAGATCCGTTTTGGTTGTGAAGGGAAGTTGTTTGTATTCACCAATTGAAAACGTCGATTTACTTAATTCCTTTGAATCGAGGGAATTCTGGTAGTAAGGTGAGTGTGTCTTAGCATATTCAATCACCTTAAATAAATTCTCTAGTTGAGTTTTAGAATAATCAATTTTTGATAAAATCTCCATTAGCTACATTCCTTAATTAGTTTCTTAAACTCTTCTTCAATTTGTTTTGAGGCAACAGCCTTGGTGAGTGCAATTTCAAAATAATGTTTCGCTTGCTGCTTGTTACCAAGTTTCATAAAATACCTACCTAACATCTCGTAGGTAATATACAATTCACTGTTTGATGCAATGAAAGATTTTATATCAGCTTCACTTAAATCTAGAGCTCTGTCAAATGTGATGAATCCAGTAATTCGATTTTTGACTTCTTTATATTCCTGGAAAGATTTATATGCATCCGAATGAACGAAAGGATCTGCGTCGATTTGCAATTCTGATTCTGTTGATTTTGTAGCGAAAACCGTGTTTAAATCATATCCTTTAAACGCTCCCAATTGAAAGTCGCTTGTTGTAATGTAAAACTTGAGTTCTTCTGGTTGAATGACTACACTGTGATGTGCAATCAGTTGATTAATTGCGCGTGGATTCCCCATTCCAAGCGTATCATTATGCTCACCTGTTTGATTTCGAAGTATCTTAGCGGCGTCTAGAATATTCAAACTGTCGTTTTGGCTTAATAAATCCTGCATTCTATTGTAACGATACTTTGAGTCACTTTCTGCAATATTATCAATGTTTATTTTATCATTAGCAAATACGTCAGACTGATAATGATTAGCACATATCAAAGTATTCGTTTCAGGTGCAAATACTCCAAGTTTTGTGGGTGATTTTTCTATCAATGCTGCCTTTCCATCTTTTTTGGAGGAAACTAAAATTGTTTCAGATACAAACGTATCACGTGTTTTTGCTATCGCTATGGCTTCTTCTATGGTACTTGCATACTGTAGAATTTCTCTAGCTACAATTGATATAGGTGTTTTTGAGCCAGTTGGTAAATCAGATTTAGAAGCATTAATTGTTACACTTAGGCCTTGATCATTCAATCCGGAAACGACACCAGTAAACCCTGCCCAAGAATATGAAGCAAACGAGTATCCTTCATCTGGTTTTACAAATAATATTAGTTTTTCCCTTGCAAAATCTTCTCCTACAAAAAAATCAAAATTACGACCTACGAGCAATGATTCGTCAGCAGTTTTTTCTCCTTTGATTGCAAAAGACGTACAACCGACCATACTATAATCGTTTAATGCATGTCCTATGTCATGTGCAGCATGGTAGTTGAGTATCCTACTGTATTTTGATGCGATATAATTATACTCATCAGAGAAGGATTGTGAGACCCCGTATATTTCCTGTTGATTTTCCAAAGACATACTACTCGGTAAATTTCGATTAAAAAAACCAAGCATTAACCTCAGGAATTGTTGCCAAGTTTGACTTGGAACGAAATTATCTATTTGTCCTACAAAGATAGTTTCTTGCTTTTGAACAAGTTCTTTTGCGAGTTTACCATATATCACCCCGCGTTCATAAGGCGCTCCTTCGATATACATTTCCCAAACACCATATTCATTCTTTTTTAACCAATTTTCACCAATAGCGTAATGATCTTTCGCAATTTGAACACGCTCTCCCACATCAATATCATCAACATCAGGAGGTGATATTTTCGAAACAAGAATAACAATTACGATCAACACTAACAGGAATCCTAAGAATAATTCAAAGACAATAAGCCCACCTCTAAGGAAGAACATTATTATTCGAATAAGGATGTGTTGTTTTTTCATTTGACTCGTCAGTTTTCAAAGATAAAGAATATTACTTTTACACCACGGTATGGTGCAAGAATTAATACGTATTTCAAATAAAGCGAATAATCAGTTGGTTATCGTTTTTTTCTCAGATGTTGAAGGGGTATCTGTACAGAAAAACAAAGGGTTACATCAAAGACGTGTTGTTCTTGAATTTTTAAAACGTGAATTCAATGATGAAAAATTAACAATTGTTCGAAATCGTGATGGTGCTCCTAGCTTATTAAATAGGGGGGAGGAATTATCCATTTCACATTCAGGAAATATCTATGCACTTCAATTAAGAAACAATTTCCCTGTTGGAATTGATGTTCAATGTTATAAAAAAGACATAGGGAAGGGCACCTTTTACTTCGTAAACGAGGAAGAACAGAATAGCTTTGAGATGTCTACGGAAAACCTACATGTTATCTGGTCTGTAAAAGAAGCGGTGTACAAAATGCTCAAAGGAAAGGTTGAACGATATCGAGAGGATTTAACCATTGTGTCAATTGATAAGTCGCGTGCCCTAGTGTGTCATAAAACAGAAGTATACGAGTTTCATTATCAATTGGAGCAAGATTTTATCCTTGTTTACGCTTCTTGATTTAATATCTGTTTAGACCAAATTAAACATTGTTCAAGATTTTTAAAGGATTTGATGGGACTGTTAAGTTTTACCAAGGCATAAAAGATATTAGCAATCATTCTTTGTTTAGCTCCCTCAACGATTACAGCAGTCGATATTACGGGATAATCCTCTTGGAGTTTAGCAGATTTTTTTCGAGCCTTATGAGTTATTGTTGATCCATGACCAGCTTGGAATATAAATTGACGCGGTACGTCTGTTATTTTCTGAGTACAATCATTAATCGAATCTAAAACGGAAACATTAATGGTTGTATTTTCTTTAATGTAAACGTGTACAATTCCATCTAACCTGAGGTATGCGATGATGTGTGCGGACTCGATTTTTGAAATATATTTATCGTATTCTAAGGGCATTACTTATTTGTATATATTATAAAGTCAACTCTTCGGTTTATACGCTCGTCTTCTTCCGTTTTTTCAGGAAAGGCTAGCGGTTCTAAATCATTATATCCTTTGTAACTCAATCGACTTTTATCTATACCGGATCGCTTTAGAAATTGATATGCTTTTTTGGCTCTTCGCTTACTTACACGAAGACTTGGGCCACAACATACATGACCTCGAACATGAACTGTCCATTTTGGGTTTTTATTCAATAGTTCAACAAGATAATCCAGAATGTTGTAATAATTGGGAGCTACTTGAACGCTACTACCAATATACTTCATATCAAACTCATAAAGGAATGAGGTACTATCCTTTCCAATTGAATCTGAAACAGGTTCTTGACCAGATGCAAGATTAAGTATGAAAACAAAAAGAAATAAAACTCCCTTCGAAATCATTATCGTTTTGTTTTAAAAAGCATTCGTGCAGCTACAATCAATACTACAGCACCTACGAATGCGGTAATTATCCTTCCGAGCCAGCTACTGTCCACAGAAACGTTAAGTACGTCGAAAATCCAATTTCCTACGAACCCACCAAGAATACCAAGGATGATGTTTAATAATGCACCTCCAGAATTGGATTTCATCACTTTGCTTGCAAGCCACCCTGCAATAGCTCCTAATAAAACAGATACTAAAATTCCCATAGTTTATTTATTGTTCAATTAAAGGTAATAAAAAAGCCCTTGCCGTGTTCGACAAGGGCTTTTGATATTTCATATTACTTATTTAAAAGTACTTAAGTCTACTTTAGAGTTTAAAGTAATTGATGTTACTTTTCCTGCAAAATTTACAGTACCGAAGCTCATTGTAAACGTCATTGGGAACATGAAACCATCTTGCTCTTTGTAGTCAGAATAAGTTGTGTTCGACTCTTGAGTTTTCTCTTCAATCGTTGTTATTGATAACGATCCTGTTTTTAAGAATGTCTCTTTATCAAAGTAATCGTATGTTTCAGAACTGCCATCTTCGATTTTTAATACGTAAACAGCTTTTCCATCCTTCATTTCAATCCCTAATAGCTCATAATCAATTCCTGTTGTTGCATAATTCATTTCAGGGAAAAGACCATAAGACAATTGTTTTGCTTTGATTTGTTCTTCAGTCATGTCTTTTTTTCCAGTTTGCATATCTACAGTATAACCTGTTGATCCATCAAAGAATGAACGTTGAAACACCATACCTTGCCCTTCCATTTTCTGAGCTTGTGTGTTAGGAGCAACCCAAGCAGTTGTTGATTTCATAGGGAAAGGAACTTGATCCATTGTTAATTCAACTTCTTGTTGCATTGATTTCACTTTCTTCATTTTTTTTGCCAAAGCTTTTTCTGAAGAAGTCATTGTAATTGCATTGATATATCCAGAGATTAATTCCTCCTTTGAAATGTCTGCTGGTAAAATATCCTTTACCTCATTTCCGAAAGCATCTAATTTTTCAATCTTACCATCAGCATCAAAAACCATCAGTTTATCTGCCACTTCTTCATTTCCAACTACAATTATATTACACTTTTCAATTGTAAAATATTTTTTTGCTACTTCTAGAAGATCTTCTTTAGTAACTGCATCAAGTTTTTGAAGATAAGTTTGGTAGTAATCTGTTGGTAAATTATTCTTAATTATACTTAGGGCAAATGAAGCTACAGTTGATGGCTGCTCTAGTCCGCGTGCAAAACTCCCCGCCATAGATGATTTAGTTAAGTTGATTTCCTCATCAGTAACCAATTCAGTAGTAATCATTTTTAATTCATGAAGAATTTCGTGAATTGCGCTGTCAGTTACTTCATTTCTAAAGTTACCACCCGCGACAAACCAACTTCCATCCTCAGAAACACTAACTCCAGATCGACAGCCATACGTATATGCTTTGTCTTCTCGAAGATTCTGCATTAATCGATTACCAAAGGCACCACCACCTAAAACACCATTTAAGACTTTAAGCGTTAAATAATCTTCGTTATTTGGGGTAATGTCCATAGGGTATGTAATTTTAATTACCGATTGTACAGCACCAGGTTTTTTAACAAATAGAACACGATTCCCCTTAGAGAATGAAATAGGAGCAAGTTCAGCTTGAACGGCTTTTGATCCTTGCCAAGTACCGAAATACTTCAACGCAGTTCTTTGAACTTCTTCCTTTGTGATATCACCAACAACGACCAAATAAGCACCTTCTGGAACAAATGTTTCTTTGTAGTAATTTACTATTGCATCACGGTTGATGTTCGCTAAAGATGCTTCTGTCATTACCTCTCCATATGGGTGACCTGGAAAGTTTGCAATAGATTGAGCATTTCTTGCCATACCATCAGCATCACTTTGCAGGGATAATAAACTCGATTCATTTTGTTTAATGATTCGATCTACTTCTGATTGTGGAAAGTTTGCATTCATTAGGATGTCTGACATCAACGAAAGTCCTTTGTCCATATGCTTTGTCAAGCACGACATATAAATAGAATTGTTGTCGGCAGAAAGTCGAGCTCCAATGTAATCAACCTCACGGTCTAATTCATCTTTAGATTTATTGGATGTTCCCGACATAATAAGCGAGCCTGCTACTTCAGAAAGTCCGGCTTTATCTTCCTCTAATTTTGGTTTTGCGCCCATTACTACGTTGAAAGTAACTTTTGGCAATTTGTGATTCTCGGATAGTATTACCGTTAAACCATTGTCTAATTTAAATACTTCAGAATCTTTAATGTTGATAGCAGGAGCTTTCGCGGCAGTCGGTCGTACTGATCGGTCTAGTTGACCAAACAAAACAGCTGGTAAAACAAGTGCTATGGATAAAATATATTTTTTCATATGTTCTAAAATGTTATTTCGCTTCCTCTTCTTTTGGTAAGTAATGAAGGATGATTCGTGCATCTTGCGTTAAGTATTTCTTGGCTACGCGTTGAATGTCTTCACGTGTTACGCTCATGTATTTAGACAACTCTGTATTTACATATGAGGCGTTACCATAATATACATGACTATTTGCTAGGTTCTCTGCAATTCCCGCTACGGTAGAAGTAGAAGAAACAAAGTTGTTTTCATATTGATTACGAACTTTTTCAAATTCTTCTTGAGAAATCAATTCATTTTTGATTAATTCAATTTGAGCATCAAACTCTTTTTGAATGTCGTCTAAACTTTGATCTTTTGCAGCGATTGCAGCAAATATTCCCATTCCAGCATCTTCTAAACCATATGCGAAAGAAAATGCGAATTGTGCCATTTGTTTCTTTTCAACTAGTGTTTTATTGATTCTAGATGATGCGCCTCCAGACAGTACATCATTCATGATTTGTAAAGCATACATATCATTGTTTGTTTGTTCAGGAAACCTGTATGCCATAAATAATCCTGGCAATTGAATATTATCATAGATGATATCTTTGGTTACTCCAGATAATTGTTCTGTTGCTTTTTCCGTTCTCGGAATATCAACAGGCTTAGCTTCTAATGTTTTTAGAACAGCTTTTGCTTTTTTGTCTTTAGGGTTGTTGAAATCATTTTTGATAAAAGCATCTTGACGAACTCCGTATGTTTTGAAAAAAGCGGCATCAGACATTAATTCATAGTCTCTAAACATATTTATAGCTTGTCCTTTCGGAATTGAACCGAAGTATTTAGCAATCCACTTCTTTGTTTGTGCAATATCAATATCACCAGCAATCGAAAGTGTTGCGTTCTGAGGTACGTAGAAGGTTCTGTAAAAATCAACATAATCATCTTCTTCCGCAGCATCTAAATGCTCCATACTTCCAATTGGTTGCCAATTATACGGGTGCTCTTTGAACATGCGTTTAAACATCTCACCAATAAAGGTTGCGTATGGTTGGTTATCAATACGTTGTCTTTTTTCTTCTTTTACTACACTTCGCTGTGTTTCAATTCCTTCATTGTCTACTTTTGCATGAAGCATACGCTCACTTTCAAGCCATAAACCTAATTCAAGTTGATTGGAAGGAAGCAATTCGTAATAGAAGGTTCTATCATGTGAAGTATTCGCGTTTAGCGTACCGCCGTTCTTTTCAACCAATTCACTGTATTCTCCGCGATCAATATTGGTAGAGCCTTCAAATAATAAGTGCTCAAAAAAATGTGCGAAACCTGTACGGTCTGTTTTTTCATTTTTTGAACCAACATGGTAGAGTACAGAAACAGCAACAATTGGAGTTGCATGTTCTTCGTGTAAAATAACATGGATCCCATTGTCTAGGTCATATTCAACATACTCAATTTCGCGCTGAGCGACAGAGGAGAATGTTAATCCAGCTAATACACTTGTGATAAATAATTTTCTCATGTGTGAATTTTCGATTTGTTATAAAACAAAGAAAGCAAGAAAAATGGAGAATTGATTATTATTTATATACTTGGGGGTAGAGTAGGACGAGCGGTAGTTTACTGTGATAAAATGGCTTGAAAATTGATTATATTTGATCCATGCGAAATTTACTCGTGCTTTTAAGCATTCTTTATTCAACAGTTTCAATTGGTCAAAGTATTGTGCCAATGGTCGATTTTAATGGTTATTTTAAAAATTTCCAAGATGGTTTTTTTCGTCAGATTGAATTTCAGCAAATTGAAGAATTTAAGTCTGGAGATAACCTAGTGGTATATGTCGACTTTAGAGGTAACTTGATTGTTTACGATGGTGCGAATAAAGAGAATGTTTCAAACATGAAAGTTGAGTATGAGGTTTCTGATAATCTCATGACATGGAAAATTGGAGAAACACTTAACATGTGGGATGAACTCGGGAAACGTACGCTTACTTTTAATGTTCGTAATTATTGGGTTAGAGATGATATCGTTGTTTTTGAAGATATGCGCTACAACTCTGTTAACGCATATTTTAATGGGCAAATTTATCCATTATACACTTCTATAGGTGATTTTGATGCTCCTGACTTCATTGGGGAGAATATTGTTGCTTTTCGTGACAATGGAAATTTTAATAAGATATTTTGGAAGGGTAAAATTTATGATGTTGATGTCTGGCATAGTTCGTTTAACTTCGAAGGTGGAACTGATATAATTGCTTTTAATGATCCTGTGAATGGAACATTTGCTGTCTTTGATAAAGGCCAGTTTTTGGATGTAGAAGAGTTTCATATGGATTCATATAAAGCTGGTCGAGGTTTTGTAGCTTATGAAAACAGGAATGGTGATTTAATGTTTTATTCAAACGGGAAAAAACAAAAACTTTCAAACTTCGGCGCAAATGTTTGGGAACTTAAAGATGATGTCCTCGTTTGGACTGAAAATTCGTTCTTCTATGCATTTTCAAATGGACAGAAAATTGAATTGGCCCGATATATTCCTGCAGATTTCGAATTGAAAAATAACACAGTTGTTTTTAGAAATATTATGGGGGGAGTAAGTGCACTGATTGAAGGAAATGTCGTTGAAATAACGAACCAAATGAATTCGAGTTATTCTATTCATGGAAATTCAGTCTTAGTTGAATTATTCAATAACAGTTTTATTCTTTTTGCTAATGGTAAGAAGTACACGATGTAATTCTAAAATTTTCGTGGAAATCTTTAAAAGAAACGATTAGTTCTCTGTATCTTTGTTTTTCAAAATTAAAAACAATCAACGCTATGAATAACTGGTTCACAGTAAAAGTAAAATATACAAAACAACTTGATAACGGAGCTTTAAAAAGAGTTTCAGAACCGTATTTATTGGCGGCAATGACTTTTACAGATGCGGAAGCAAGAATCTATGAAGAGCTTGGGTCTGTAATTCGTGGTGAGTTCACTGTAACAGGTATCGCAAGAACAGAGATTCATGATATTTTCGCATACGATGATGAAGATGTATGGTACAAGTGTAAGGTTACTTATGAGAATATGGAGGGTGATGGTGAAAAAGCCAAAAAAGTTGCTCAAAATTTTCTGGTATCGGCTGCATCGGTTAAACAAGCTTATGATCGAATCAAGGAGAGTTTACATGGTTTAATGGTTGATTTTCAAATCCCATCAATTATCGTTTCTCCAATTGTCGAGATTTTCCCATACAACGAAGAGTTGGACAAAGAACTTTCTAGAAGACCATTAGAAGAAGGTGAAGAGTTTGAACCTACTTCTACAAAAGGTCCTGTTTTTTCTGCTTCAGGAAGTGATGCCGATGATGAAGATGAGGAGGAAGAAAACCAGCAAGTTGATGAAAGTGAAATTGAAGACGATTTCGATTCAGAAGATTAAAAGATGAAAGATATTTTAGACCAATTTCGACTAGGTCGACACGAATTTGAAAATGGAAGCATTGAAGGTTTCGAAGGACTTAATCCGTATGATTTATTCGAATTATGGACAACGGAGGCTGTAAATAATAATGAGCGTGAACCTAACGCGTTTGTATTGTCAACAGTAAGTTCGGAAGGTCAACCAAGTTCTCGTATCCTTTATCTAAAAGATATTATAGATAAACAATTGGTTTTCTATACAAACTATAATAGCAAAAAAGGACAGGAAATAGCAGAGAATTCATTGGTTTCAATGTTGTTCTTTTGGCCAGATTCATCAAGACAAATAAGGGTGGAAGGTGTTTGTACTAAAGTCGCATCGCAAATTAGTGATGAATACTTTAATTCGAGACCTCGAGGAAGTAAGATTGGCGCTTGGGCATCTAATCAAAGTGAAGTATTGAAGGATCGTAAGGAATTAGAAGATCGTGTTAAAATGTTTGATGAAAAATTTACTGATGAGGTTCCTCGACCTGAACATTGGGGAGGTTATCAGATTAAACCAACTGCTTTTGAATTTTGGCAAGGTCGCCCATCCCGACTGCATGACCGTTTGGTATTTAAATCAGTTGAAAATACTTGGACGATTCAAAAACAGAATCCATAATCTCAACGTTAATTCATGTTCGAAACTAAACCTGAGCTTTTTAAGCTCTCTAACGGTATTCAAGTTGTCTTTCTTCCAACTAATGCTTTTGTTTCACACATGGGGGTGATGATACATGCCGGGTCGCGTTTTGAAACAGAGCGTGAAGAAGGCCTGGCTCATTTTTTAGAACATTGCATTTTTAAAGGGACAACTAAACGGAAAGCGTTTGACATTTTTACAGACCTTGATTCTGTAGGGGGAGAACTCAATGCATACACCAATAAGGAGGAGATTTGTGTACATGCTTCCTTTCGAAATAATCATTTTACTATAGCATCTGAATTGTTGGGGGATATCGTGCAAAATGCCAATTTCCCTGAAGTTGAGATACAAAAAGAGAAAGAGGTGGTTTTGGATGAAATCATCTCATATCTGGATAGCCCTTCTGAACGGATATTTGATGAGTTTGAATCGCATGTGTTCAACGGGAACTCCTTGGGGTATAATATTTTGGGGACTAAAAAGACGGTCAGCAAGTTTACGCGAGAAGATTTATTGAGTTATGTTGATCGGTATTTTACACCATCAAACATGGTAATTTCCTTTGTTGGGCGTATCGATGTTGAAGAGTTGAAATCAGTCTTGGAAAATGATTTTGGAGGCATTGCTCGTGAAGGTCAGGTTAAGTTGATTGAAGAAGTTGTGCCTTTTGTACCTTTCAAATTGATTGAAAAGAAATCAAATTTTCAAACACATACTTTGATTGGTGGAAGAGCTCCTTCATACAATGATCCGGATCGGAGAGGGATGACACTCTTAACAAATGTTCTTGGGGGACCTGCGTTAAATTCTAGGTTAACTTTGTCAATTCGCGAGAAATATGGTTATGCTTATAATATTGAGGCAAATTACACCACTTATTCTGATGTTGGGTTTTGGAGTGTTTACATGGGTACGGATAAAAAATATCTGAAGAAAGCTGTAGCCTTGATTTATGCAGAGCTAGATCTCATTTGTGAAAAGAACCTGAATGAAAAAGAATTAGAACAAGCCAAAGAACAGCTTAAAGGTCATATTGCTTTATCTCTCGATAGTAACATGGAGATGATGTTTAGTTTGGCCAAAAGCGTTATGATCCATGGGTATGTCGATACGATTGCTGAAGTATACAAGCAAGTAGATGCAATTTCATTAAATGAATTGGAAACCATCGCTAAGAAAAGCTTTGCGAAAGAAAATTTAGCAGAGTTAATCTATAAGTTTTAGTCTCGATGTAATTTTGTTCTTGTTTCTTCGTCAAAGAAGTTCAATTAATACAAAATATCATGATCGATACAATTATAAATTTTTTCAAGAAACCAGCGTCAGAAACCAAAACTCAAACACCTGAAGGGTTTTGTCCAAATTGTTGGGGAAGTCAAGAGTATGACAAAGTGATTCGTGAGATGTATGACGATAAGCAAATAGATGTGAATAACAAGGATGCAAATTATGCTTTCATTCAAAAGTTTGTTGTTGAGCAACTTGATGGGATTCATTTGAAAAAAGGAAACACAGGGATGGAATGTCCAACTTGTCGTTTAAGGTAAAATGGAGAAGACGTATTTAATCGGCTAATATCGACAGGAATCCATTTAATTTGGTTAATTTCAAAGTCGATGAAATTTACAGAATTAAACCTAGACGATCAGCTGCTTGAAGCGATCTCATATATGGGGTTCGAAAATGCAACTCCAATTCAAGAACAAGCAATACCATTAATCTTAGACAATCGTGATTTAATTGCATGTGCTCAAACAGGTACAGGAAAGACAGGTGCTTTTGTACTTCCAATACTGAATAAATTGGTGGGAAAGGAAGATACAAGTGTCAATACTTTAATTGTCGTTCCAACAAGAGAGTTAGCAATTCAGATCGAACAACAAATTCAAGGTTTGTCTTATTTCGTTTCAGTTGGTTCTATGGCAATCTATGGTGGCGGTGGAGGTAAGGATTGGGACAATGAAAAAGATGCCTTGGTGAATGGTAGAGATATTATTGTGGCAACTCCTGGTAAACTTTTAGCTCACCTTAAATTAGGTTATGTCGACTTTAGTAAAGTCAAGCATTTTGTTTTAGATGAAGCGGATCGAATGCTAGATATGGGGTTTATTGATGACCTAAAAAAAATCATATCGTTTTTACCCAAAGAACATCAAACTTTGCTTTTTAGTGCAACAATGCCGAAAAGTATTTCGGAACTAGCTAAGAAAATCCTCAAGAACCCTGCAGAAATTAAGTTATCTATTTCCAAACCGGCTGCTGGGGTAGATCAGAAATTATATTTGACGCACGATAATCAAAAAATACCGGTGCTCTGTCATATCTTAAAAGAGCGCAAAAATTACGACAGTATCATTGTCTTTACTTCAACGAAAAGTAAAGTTTCTGAAATTGTGAATCAATTGAAAAGATCAGGTTTCCCTGCGCAAGGAATCTCTTCTAATCTTGAACAAGACCGTAGAGAAGAGGTTTTGCGCGGTTTTAGATCGAAACGAATTAGAATTTTGGTGGCAACGGATGTCATGAGCCGTGGAATAGATATTAAGGAGATTAATATGGTTGTTAACTATGATGTTCCTCATGATGCCGAAGATTATGTTCATAGAGTTGGTCGTACTGCTAGAGCAAACACGAAAGGGGAAGCTTTTACTTTGGTGAATCAGAAAGATATGTTTCGAATGCACAAGATTGAAGAACTAATTGAAATGAGTTTACCCAAATCTCAGCCACCGGAAGAGATTGGAGAAGGTCCAACTTGGGAGGTGCGCGCTTCAAAACCAAAAAACAACAAGAAAAGATATAATAAAAACAAAAAGAAAAATTTTAAGCCTAGAAAGCCTGGTGGAGAAAAAAACAAGGCTTAACATTCTGACGTTGAAACATTCTTGAGTGATTTTTATTGAAAATTCACGAAGAATTATATCTTTGATATTAAGAAAACGAAACAAACCAAAAAATAGAAAAATGGGTTATTACAAAACAATTGACGGAAAAAAGTACGATGGAGAAATCCTTGAATTAGCTGAATCTTTAGTAGATGGTGCAGGAGATGGAAGAATCTCAATGGCTGATGCAGAAAAATTATTCGAAGCTGTTCGTGATGGAGATTCATACACAGATATCGAAAAAGATACGATGGCATATGTTAGAGATAACTACAAGTGGACTGAAGCTGCTGATGAGTGGTTTAGAACAGAGATTCGTAAGTGGGCCGCTACTAAATAAGCGCTCCAAATTATATTTAAAGGCTATTCTTTTAAGAATGGCCTTTTTTTATGGGGTATTTAGTAATAATTCGTCTTTTTTACTCAAGTACCCCCTAAAATAAATAGGGGGTGTTGATAATTTTTTACTTTTTATTAACATTACCCCCAATAATTTAGCTTAGATTTGCAAAAAAAAACTTTTGTAATGGCTAATCAAAGAATGCAAGCGTATTATGATGTTCTTCACAGAACACCAAAACCTATTTCTTACGATGGAAAGGTTTCTGAAATTTTCGGTGAAAATGTTTTTCATGCCGATGTAATGAGAGAATTCCTTCCAAGTGAAGCGTATAAGTCTATGATGGCTTCCATTAACAATGGAACTCAATTAGATCGTAAAATGGCTGATCAAGTAGCTTCTGCTATGAAAGATTGGGCGTTAACAAAGGGAGCGACACATTATACACATTGGTTTCAACCGTTAACTGGAGCTACAGCTGAAAAACATGATGCTTTCTTTAAGCCTGTTGGACCTGGTAAAGCGATAGAACGTTTTGATGGTGAATTACTAGTTCAGCAAGAGCCTGATGCTTCTTCATTCCCAAATGGTGGAATTCGAAATACTTTTGAAGCTAGAGGTTATACAGCTTGGGATCCTTCTTCTCCTGCTTTCGTAGTTGATAAGACACTTTGTATACCTACTATTTTTATTGCTTATACTGGTGAAGCACTAGATTATAAAATGCCTTTGTTGAAAGCATTACATGCAGTGAACGAGGCGACTGTTGATGTATGCCAATACTTTGATAAAAATGTAACAAAAACAACAGCAACTTTAGGTTGGGAGCAAGAGTACTTTTTAGTCGATAAAGCATTGTTTAATGCTCGTCCAGATTTAATGATGACGGGAAGAGCTTTATTTGGTCATGCTTCTGCCAAAGGTCAACAATTGGATGATCACTACTTCGGTTCAATTACAGCTCGTGTTACTGCGTTTATGCGTGACTTTGAAACGGAGTCTATACGTTTAGGTATCCCTGTGACCACACGTCATAATGAGGTTGCTCCGAATCAATTTGAGTGTGCTCCGATATTTGAAGAATGTAACTTGGCAAATGATCACAACTTATTGTTGATGGATATTATGGAGAAAGTTGCGCGTAAGCATGATTTCCGTATTCTTTTCCATGAAAAACCATTTGCAGGTGTCAATGGTTCTGGAAAACACAACAATTGGTCATTAAGCACAAATACAGGTGTAAACTTATTAGCACCTGGTAAAAACCCAAAAAGTAACTTACAATTCTTAACATTCTTCGTGAATACAATAAAGGCTATTCATGATAATGCTGATTTGTTAAGAGCAGCAATTGCGGGTGCTGGAAATGATCACCGTCTTGGTGCAAATGAAGCGCCTCCTGCAATTATTTCTGCTTTTATCGGTTCTCAATTGACGGATTTACTTGATAAGATTGAAAAGAATGTAAAAGCTGGTAAAATGACGCCAGAGGATAAAACGGAGTTGAAATTAAACATCGGAAAAATTCCTCAAATTTTATTAGATAATACAGATCGAAATAGAACTTCACCATTTGCCTTTACTGGTAATAAATTTGAGTTTAGAGCGGTTGGTTCTTCTGCAAATTGTTCTTCTGCAATGATTGTTTTAAATACAATTATGGCGAATCAATTGAAAGAATTTAAAGTAAATGTTGATGCTAGAATCAAATCGGGTGACAGCAAAGACGAAGCGATATTGAAAGAGCTTCAAGTATTGATTAAAGCGTCTAAAAAAATTCGTTTTGAAGGAAATGGTTACGGAGATGAATGGGTGAAAGAGGCTGAAAAAAGAGGTCTTTCGAACTTAAAAGATACTCCTCGTGCGCTTCAAGTTTGGGCTGATAAAGGTGTTCAAGATTTATTTGATAAAATGAATGTTCTTACTCCAAGAGAGTTAATGGCACGCCAGGATATTGAATTTGAAAACTATGTACACAAAATTCAAATTGAAGCACGTGTTATCGGAGATATGATTCAAAATTTCATAGTTCCTGCTGCTGTTCAATATCAAAATAAATTAATCAAGAATATTACAGGTTTAATGACTGTTCTTGGTGATAAAGCTGGTAAAGAAGCTTCAAAAGCTCAGGTTGAAATCGTTTCTAAGATTTCTGAACACTTGAATAAAATGAAGCAGTTAAGTGATGATATGTTGGCTTCTCGTAAGAAAGCGAATCAATTAAGTGGTAATGAAGAGAAAGCGGTAGCTTATTGTGATACCGTAAAAGTTTATTTCGACGAGATTCGATACAATGTTGATAAGCTTGAGTTACTAATTGATGATGAGGAGTGGAGACTTCCAAAATTTAGAGAAATGTTATTTACGAGATAGTAAATAGTTTGATACAAAAAAAAGGAGAGTTGCTTTAACTCTCCTTTTTTATTTTGTTTAATATTCGATTAATATTCATAAGCTCCTATGTCGAGATTGCCTGAGCTCGCCATTCCGTTTAAATCAACGCCCCCTGCTCGAGGGTAAGCAATGTTTCCGCGGTCAATTAATGCAGATGGCGACCAAAATGTATAATCATATTCAATTGTGTTTTTAAAGTAGGGCGACTCATTCCAATAATTATTTCCAACAAAAATATTAGGATCAGTCAGGATGTCAGCACTTTTAATAAGATTGTTTTCCATATGGAAGTCCAACGTTAAAGCAATATCACCTATTGTATCAAGTGCAAATTCATAATCCTGATTTCCATACAAAACACTGTTTGTTATTTGTCCCTCATTAATGCTTCGTACAACCCCCGTTCCACTAAAGTAATTACTTACACCAACGGCTGCTCCAACACCATCACCATCACCGTAACCTAAAAAGTCGCAATGATTTATATTATAGTCGCCACCTCCCAAAACAATCAATGCATGGATTCCGTTATTTGCCACAACACAGTTTTCAGCTTTTAATCTTCCTGCCTCAGCAAAATTAGCGTCTCCATTATAAAGGAAAATACCATATGATGCACTGTTATAAATTTGCGTGTTTGTTACTGTGGTTGTGTAGGAGCCAGGAGAATTTGTCGGGTCTGAACCGTTAATATGAATTCCAGATGTTGCGTTCTTTATTATGGCATAGTTAATTGTACATGGTTTAGCTTCAACAATATAAATCCCATAATATTGACCTGCTACGTCGTCATAAAACGATTCTAAACGATCTCCTTGAATGGTCACTTCATTCCCCAATGTTCCAGTAATGTTTAATGTCCCCTTATATACATAGAGTAAGGCTTTGTCATGCATGTAAATTTCGGTTCCTGCGGGTATTTCAAGTACTTTCCCTTCATCTACAATTGCAGCTCCATAGATAACGTGGGGTTTATCGTTTGGCCAAACACCTTCGTTAAAGTCATAGATTCCTTCTGAAATAACAGAATAGTGGAAGTAGGCATCCTGTCCCCAAGCAACGAGGTTAACATATTGTTCCGTGCCGTTTGTTGTAAATTGAATACTGTCCTCAATAATTATTGGGGTTGTTGCATTGTTAGGGTCTATCGTAACTTCAACAAAAACAAATAAACTGTCCTTTGATGCCAACTCTAAATCGGCAAAATTTGTACCTGACTCCCCATCAACATTGATTCTAAAGTTAGAGTTCGCTCCCCCCATCAGGGTGATCTGTTCAATTTTTACGGTCTTAGAGTCGTTGTTGTATATTTTAAATCTCTTTGTGACTGAGCCAATCGTAGTGAATACAGTATCGAAAATTACCGTATCTTGGCTGAAAGATAAATTAGACTTAGAAAAACTCAAGGGTTTCTTGCAGCTAGAGATACTTAAGGTAAATCCTATGATTATCAGGTATAAAGAGAGTAAAAGGAACTTTTTCATTTTCATCGTAATAATATCAAAAGTAACGTAAAACATTTAAGTTTTATTTTATCTGCTTGAAATTTGACAAATAA
>JBFHHS010000019.1:0-20444 GCA_041596895.1 Crocinitomicaceae bacterium
ACATACGAACGAGAATCAAAGTTGGATTTCAGAAATCGAAAAAAAATATTAAATATCATCGATTGGTGACTCTAGAAGTGTTATAAACTCTAAAAAAAACGTCGAAAGAAAAAAAATCAAAGAACTATATCTTATATTAAGCTCTAGCTCGTTTAACAAAAATATTTAACAAAAAAATAACCCATTTAGAAATAACGTATATGCTTCTTTAAACTACATTTGGAGTTAGATGTTTAAACATTTTTTAAAATATTGTCTGTCATTTGCGTTGATTCTCACTGCGTACTTTGCTATTTATCATAATAGCCACAACGACATTCAATTAGGTTTAAACGTTCAAGGTTCAAACGAACAGGTTAAAACTTCTGTAGATTTTACAAGTCTTCATTTTAAATCTGAATCTAATCATCATGAAAAAGAATCAGGTCATCTTGTTTTTGAAAATGAAGTTGATGAAGACGAGATTGAAACTGAAAAAAGTATAGTCATTCGCGTTGCGCACGAAACAATTTTCAATCACTTTAGAATTGCGCATTACTTAAGTCGAGTTAAAAACATTCTTCCAAAGTATTCGTTCCAAGCGAACACAACTACAAGCTGGTATATTCTGATCAGCGTATTCCGTATTTGATATAACAATGGTCATTTCTGACCTTGTGCAGAACTAGTTTTCACATTAGTTTCTGCTTCCCTTCTTTGCCATTTTTTTTTGAGCATAAGAGCATTGCGTGTTTCTAAACACCTATTAAAATCAATATAGAACCAAAAATACTTTATTATGAAAAGAGTACTATTACTCGCGAGCTTATCCTTTGTATTTATACAAACAAGTTGTACTTCTGAAAAACATCATTCCAAAGAAGAATCAACCTTCTTGGTTACAAGTCCTATTAAAATGGACACCATCCTCACTAAAGAATATGTATGCCAAATACATGCAATTAGCCACATTGAATTAAGAGCTCAAGAACGAGGTTATTTACAGTCCATTTATATCGACGAAGGGCAACATGTAAAAAAGAATCAATTGTTATTTAGAATTATGCCTAACCTATTCGAAGCCGACATGATGAGAGCAAAATCAGAAGTGCTTGTTGCTGAAATTGAAGTCGAAAACACTCAAGTCCTTTTTGATAAAAATGTCGTATCTAAGAATGAACTTGCTATGGCAAAAGCACGATTAAGTAAAGCCAAAGCAGAGCTTAAGTTGGCGCAAACACACTTAGATTTCACCGAAATTCGAGCGCCTTTTGACGGGATAATCGACCGTTTTCATGTCCGCTTAGGAAGTTTAATTGATGAAGGTGAACTATTCACTAATCTTTCTGACAACAGTAAACTTTGGGTCTATTTCAACGTGCCAGAATCTGAATACTTAGATTACATGACACATAAAAGTGATAGTCTTCAAGTTGTCAAACTTAAAATGGCAAACAATGAAATTTATGGTCATGATGGAATCGTAGAAACCATAGAAGCAGACTTCAATAATGAAACCGGAAACATTGCCTTTAGAGCCACTTTTGAGAATCCGGAAGCCTTATTAAGACATGGTGAAACAGGCACCATTCTGATTCAATCACCGTTAAAAAACACCATGTTAATACCTCAAAAGTCAACGTTTGAAGTACTGGACCAAAAATACGTGTTTGTTGTGGACAAAGAGAATATAGTACGTTCAAGAAACATCACAATCGAAGCCGAGATACCTCATCTATACGCGGTTTCAGAAGGACTTAGCGAAGGAGATAAAATCATACTAGAAGGTCTTCGAAAAGTCAATGAAAACGATAAAATCAAATACAAATTTGTTCAGCCTAAGAAGGCGATTTCAGAACTTGATTTGTACGCTGAATAGTAAATAAAAAATTGAAATATGTTTAGTAAAATAATTTACCGTCCGGTACTGGCAATTGTAATTTCAATTGTCATTGTATTCACGGGAATGTTAGCCATGAGACAGCTACCAACGTCCCAGTTTCCAGAAATCGCACCTACTACTGTTAGTATCTTTATTGCTTTTCCAGGATCAAATGCCGACGTTTTAGTGAAGTCAACTTTAAACACTTTAGAAAATGCAATTAACGGTGTCCAAGGGATGCGATATATGGCAACAGATGCCACAAGTGCGGGTGAAGCAACAGTCAACGTTGTATTCGAACCAGGCACAGACCCCAATCAAGCAGTTATTCGCGTGAAAACTCGAGTTGATCAAGTTATGCCGTTACTTCCAGAGCTTGTGCAACGTGAAGGAGTAATCATCACTCCTATTCAGCCAAGTATGTTGATGTATGTTAACCTCTATAGTAAAGACAAAAAATTAGATGAAAAATTTCTATACAACTATGCCAATGTAAATATGATTCCTGAAATCAACAGAATCAATGGTATTGCACGTTCAACAATTTTAGGAAGTCGCACCTATGCCATGCGCGTTTGGTTAAATCCTGAACGAATGAGGGCTTACAACATCTCTGTAGAAGAAGTTATGGATGCGATGTCCGAGCAAAGTATCATAGGTCGGCCAGGTAGAATTGGCCAAAGTTCAGGGATTGAAGCCCAATCACTTGAATATGTACTTACCTATAAAGGAAGATATAATAAAGCAGAAGAATACGAGGAAATTATTATCCGTGCTAATGCGGAAGGAGAAAGTATTCACCTGAAGGATATTGCAGAAGTTAAGCTAGGAAGTGAATTTTTCGACATTTATTCCAACCTCGATGGATACCCATCAGCGGCCATCGTATTAAAACAAAACTTAGGAAGTAATGCAACCGAAGTCATTGCTGATGTAAAACTAAAACTGGAAGAAATGAAAAAAACTTTTCCTCCGGGAGTTGACTATAAAATAAGCTACGATGTATCAAAATTCTTAGATGCTTCTATAGAACAGGTAATCCATACTTTACGAGATGCATTTATATTGGTTGCTCTGGTTGTATTTTTATTCTTAGGCGATTTTCGATCTACGATTATTCCGATCATTGCGGTTCCTGTATCACTTATCGGAGCTTTCTTCGTGATGCAGATGTTTGGCCTATCCATTAATCTAATCACCCTGTTTGCCTTAGTTCTTGCTATTGGTATAGTAGTAGATGATGCCATCGTGGTTGTAGAAGCTGTTCATGCAAAAATGGAAGAAGAGCACCTATCCCCTTTTAAAGCTGTTAAAAGCGTAATGGGAGAAATAAGTGGGGCGATTATAGCGATTACATTAGTAATGGTTTCCGTTTTTGTACCAATCGCATTTATGTCTGGACCTGTTGGTACCTTTTACCGTCAATTCTCAATCACCATGGCAAGTTCAATTGTGTTATCAGCCTTAATTGCTTTGACACTTACCCCAGTACTCTGCGCTATGATATTGAAAAACAACCATGGCAAACCTCGTAAGAAGTCTCCCGTAAACCGCTTTATTGATTGGTTTAACGGTAGGTTTGAAAAATTAACTAACAGATATGAGCGTCTGCTAAAACTGATTGTTAACCGCAGGGTGATAACGATTTTGGTTCTTGTCATATTTAGTTTTGGTATCGCTATTGAAAACAACCTACTGCCGGGAGGATTTATTCCGGGAGAAGATCAAGGAACAATCTATGCTATTATCCAAACCCCTCCAGGAGCAACTTTAGAAAGAACGAATCAAGTCTCACGTGAATTACAACAAATTTGTGAAGAAGTAGACGGTATAGAGTCGGTTTCATCATTGGCTGGGTACGAAATCATGACAGAGGGGCGAGGATCAAATGCCGGAACATGTCTAATCAACTTAAAGCCATGGAATGAACGCTCTCGAAACGTTCATGAAATCATGGAAGAGCTTGAAGGTAAATCAAAAGATCTGGGTGCCGTAATTGAATACTTCGAACCACCAGCTGTTCCAGGGTTTGGATCTTCTGGAGGTTTTTCATTACGACTACTCGAGAAAAATGCTTCGACAAACTATCAAGAATTTGATAAAATTAATAAAGACTTCATGGCTGAGCTAAACAAGCGAAAAGAACTCTCTGGCTTGTTTACCTTTTTTGCGGCAAACTACCCGCAATATGAATTAGTTATAGACAATAAAGCCGCAATGCAAAAAGGCGTATCCATCGGTAAAGCCATGGAGAACCTGAATATTATGATTGGTTCCACATACGAGCAAGGCTTCATACGATTTGGACGATTTTTTAAAGTGTATGTTCAATCAAGTCCGGAGTCAAGACGCATGCCAACTGACATTTTAGATTTATTTGTAAAAAATGAAAGTGGTGAGATGGTTCCATATTCAGCGTTTATGAAAATGAAAAAAACACAAGGTCCGAATGAAATAACGCGATATAACATGTACAATTCTGCATCCATTCGTGGATTACCAGCTAATGGATACACTACCGCAGATGCAATTGCTGCCATCAAAGAAGTGGCATCGGAGAAACTTCCTCGAGGATATGACATCGCATGGGAAGGACTTTCTTTTGACGAAGCTCAAAGAGGAAGTGAGTCCATTTATGTTTTTATTGTTGTATTAATCTTTGTTTACCTAGTTCTAGCTGCACAATACGAGAGCTTCTTGTTGCCGTTAGCTGTAATCCTATCGCTTCCAGTTGGAATTTTCGGTTCATTTCTCATGTTAAAAATGATGGGATTAGCAAATGATATCTATGCTCAAGTAGGTATGATTATGTTGGTTGGATTGCTTGGGAAAAACGCCGTATTGATTGTTGAGTTTGCCGTTCAAAAAAGAAGTCAAGGAGCAACTATTCTTGAGGCAGCAATTGAAGGAGCAAAAGTAAGGTTCAGACCAATTTTAATGACCTCATTTGCATTTATTGCAGGATTGATTCCATTGATATTTGCGCATGGAGCCGGAGCAATTGGTAATAAAACAATCGGTTCTTCTGCGATGGGAGGTATGATCTTGGGAACATTGATTGGTGTTTTGGTCATTCCTGGTTTGTATTACATTTTCGGGAACATGGCTGATGGTCGAAAAATGATTAAAGAGGAATCTGAGGAAACCTTATCGGAAAGTGTTGTGCGACATAGCGAGGAACAACAAGAAGTAGACTATGAAATTAATAGAGTAAAGAAACTACTTCGAAAATTACGACGCAGAAAAGACAATGAAAAGAAAAACTAGTTGAAATGATAAAAAACAGGATATATATAATGTTGGCAATTGTTGGAATGACAATTGCCTCATGCAAAGCACCAGAATTGGGTCGACAGGAAGTTAATAAATCAGTTCCAGAAAGCTTTAATCACTCCACGGATACTGTAAATTCTGCTCAATTAAGCTGGAAAGAGTTTTATAATGATGCATATTTGACTGCTTTAATTGATTCTGCCCTTGCCAATAATCAAGAGTTGAATATTACAATGCAAGAAATTGCTGTTACTCAAAATGAAGTCATGGCTAAAAAAGGTGAAATACGGCCAAATTTAGGAGTTAATTTAGGCGCTGGTGTAGATAAAGCGGGAAGATATACTACCCAAGGAGCCCTTGAAGCGACTACGGAAATTGAACCAGGGAAAGAAATGCCAGAACCAGTACCAGATTTTATACTCGGTGTGAAAGCATCGTGGGAAGTAGATATTTGGCGGCAATTAAGAAACGGTAGAGATGCAGCAACAAAAAGGTATCTAGCAACCTATGAAGGAAAAAACTATATGGTTACGAATCTAGTTGCTGAAATTGCTGAATCCTATTACGAATTACTTGCTTACGACAACCAATTGGCTATTTTAAATCGTAACATCGAAATACAAACAAACGCCCTGGAAATTGTTAAATTGCAAAAAGCATCTGCCCGAGTAACGGAGTTAGCTGTCAAAAAATTTGAAGCCGAAGTGTATAAAACTAAAAGTCTTCAATTTTTAATTCAGCAGGATATCGTAGAGACGGAAAACAAAATCAACTTTTTAGTAGGACGATTTCCTCAACCCGTTGAAAGAACTAAAGAACAAATAATGGATATACCTATTCTAGATGTTCAGTCAGGTATTCCTGCACAACTCTTAGAGAATCGACCAGACATTCGACGCGCTGAAAACCTATTGGAAGCAAGTAAACTCGACATTAAGATCGCAAAGGCTGATTTCTACCCTAAATTAGAATTGGGAGCGCAATTTGGGATTAACGCAATCAATCCAACATACATCATTCGACCACAATCAATCATTTACAATGCTGTAGGTGAATTGATGGCGCCTTTGATAAATCGCAAAGCAATAAAAGCTAAATATTACAGCGCAAATTCTAAGCAAATTCAAGTAATGTACGAATATGAACAAACACTATTGAAAGCTTATATTGAAGTCGCCAATCAGCTTTCTAAAATGGACAACTTAAAAAACAGTTATCAAATTAAGCAGAAACAGGTGGAAGCATTATCAGAATCAATACAAATTTCAACTGATCTTTTTACTTCTGCTCGGGCAGACTACATGGAGGTATTAATGACCCAAAGAGATGTTTTAGAAGCTAAATTTGAATTAATAGAAACACGAAGAGAACAAATGACCGCAATGATAAATACCTATCGCGCATTAGGTGGAGGGTGGAAATAATCACGATAAAAAAAAGACCAGCATAGAATCTAAGCTGGTCTTTTCTATTAACTATATTACATCACGTTAATGACGTCATTTTTTGCAAATACTTTCTTGTCAATGTTAAAATCAATACGACCTACATTGATTCCAGCCCAACCAACTTGATTAATTAAGACTGTTTGACCGTCTAGGTTTTTTTCCTCAGTGGGTTTATCTAGAAAGGTATGAGTATGTCCTCCGATAATCAAATGGATATTTTTTGTTTTTTGAGCGAGAATACGATCAGAAACCTTTTCCTTATTGTATTCATAACCTAAATGCGACAAACAAATGATTAAATCGCATCCTTTCTCTTTCAGTTCAGTTGCCATATCATTTGCAATTTCAATAGGATCCATATAAACTGATTCGCCAAACTTATTATCTGGAACCAAACCTTTTAATTCGACACCTACACCAAAAATTCCGACCTTGACATTTCCCTTCTTAATAATTGTATAATCTTGTGTATGACCATCTATTGGTGTGTTTTCAAAACCATAGTTGGAACATAAAAACGGGAAGTTTGCCGACTCTTGGGCTTTCACAAAACCATCCATACCACCATCAAAATCGTGATTCCCCATGGTTGCAGCATCGTACCCCAAGGCAGTCATCAATTTCATTTCCAAAATTCCTCCAAACTTATTGAAATACGGTGTTCCTTGAAAAATATCTCCCGCATCCAATAACAAGACATTTTCTTCTTCCTCCCTCACCTTTTGAATAAGTTCATACCTTCTAGCAACACCACCTTTTCCTGGGTATTTCGAATGATTATCTGGAAATGGATCAATGTTTGAATGCGTATCATTGGTGTGTAATATCACCAGTCGATTCTTTGGATTTATGGCAATGTTTTGCGCAAACAAACTTGGGGCAACAAGCACACCACCAGAAATTAACACTGTATTCCTTACAAAATCTCTTCTTTCCATTATTCTAAAATAATTCGTTCTTCATTATTGAATATCAAGACCTTTTGTTTTTTCACTTGGTCAATCATAGCATCACGCATTAAGATATTGGTATGAATCACGCTCAATTGGTCTTGGAAAAACGTCATATTGTCTCCCCCATTCATCAAGTAATCAGATGTTACAACAAAGAATGAATTATTATCTTCTGCACCAGTTTTGAAATCGATGTGATTATAGTCCAGAACTGCATTGGAAATTGGCTCTCCACCACTAGCCATCAAATACGTTGCTATTTTGTCCAAAGCGGACATCGGCAATTCAACGATGACGATTTCGTTATCAAACGGCATTAACTTATAGACGTCACCTAGAAGGATATCCCCTTCACTTAACGGACTTCTTAATCCACCTACATTTAGCAAGCAGAAATACGGTTTGTTTCCGAAAATACTTTTGTCGACAGAATTCAAGATTGCATCAGCGGACCAATTATTTAAAGCCCCATTTGGGCGAGCTTTTGTAAAGTCGTTATGTGCTACCGCAATGACCTCCAACATTTCTTTCTCTAATGTTGTGCGGTAAGGTGCAATAATTGAATCAACTCCATTCACTTTTTGATACTCATCCGTTACGGAAATTGCATCTGATGTTACTGATATGGTATTAACAGAAGAGCAGGCTGTTAGGCCTGCTCCAATGAATAAATATATTATATGCTTTAACATTATTGAATAATCAATTTACGTTGTGCACTACCGTATGGTGTATTCACTGTAATAATGTATGTACCAGAACCTAAATCTGCCCCGTTTAACTCAACTAAAGGAGCGTTAATTCCAGTAACAGAAAGAACCTCTCTTCCTTGAACATCAACAACAGAGTACGCTGTAATTTCAGTATCATTTACTTGAACAAACACTTTATCATTTGAAGGAACTGGAAAAACAACTAAGTTATTCTCAACTTGCTCTTCAATTGAAAGCTGACAACCATTCGCATTGTATGCATTGTTATCAAAATCAATAAAACACACGAAATCAACTGAATCAATGAATGGGTTACGATTCCCCTGTAAGTCAAAGATATACTCATGACGAGCGATTTCGTAGTTATCAGGCAAATCATTGAAGTGCCAATCTTTCAAGATCTCTTGTTCTTGTTTATCCGAATCCAAATCACCATTCAAATTGAAACCATAGGCAATTGCAGTATACATTATTGCACGAGCCGCATTTCCTTTGTGACTCTCTCTTGGCTCATAAACCATTTGTGATCCCATCATACCAACACTTCCTCCTAAATAGTTAAACACTACATTACCATCAATCTCACCTAAAGGAAGATTACTACGTGGTGAATTTGCATTCGCTAAGTTAGCTGGATATAAGTTATGTTGATCGTTATATTCAGGCTGTTCTGGATTATCCGCTGGCCATGAAGTCATCCATGAATGTGCAAATGTATGTTCTCTACTATATCCAGTTGCCGTCCAATCGAAAGGGTCATCAAAAACCATTCTCTCTCCAGACAATGCGCATGTAACATAAGACTGACCGTTTGTGGTATCTTTAATTTCGAATTGCGTCATCATCGTTTGCTTGTACATAAAGTATGTCACCGAAGTATGTGGATTAATCAAATTAGACAAATCAGAGACAAATGAAGGTGAAGCTGAAGAAACTCCATTGTAATACGTTCCAATATCCTCTCCTAGAGAAGTTGTACTTCCTGTTGCCGGGTTAGTTGTTAAATAATTTTCAAAACCACCAGAACCATTAAATGCATATACAGCGAAGTAATAATCTTGATTTGCGATAATTCCTCTAGGCGTAAAAGAAGTCCCTGCTCCAACATATGCAACATTTGCATCACCAACAACATCACCTCTCATATAAGAAGTCCCGTCAACTGGAACACCAGTAATTGCTGAACCATTTTTCCAAAGCACTAAGTACTTCGAAGCACCAGTCCCTGCATTATATTGTCCACCAAGAGTGTAAGCTTCTAATAAAGGAAAAGTTAAACCAGAAGGATTCATCGTAGGTTCTGTTGCCAAGTTATCCGTTCCTACACCTTCTAAATTGATGATATATGGATTTTCATCTGCATCGTTAGAACCAATTTCGATAGTCGCAAAATGTGAACCAACACCAGAAGGCGTGTAGCTAATTGTATAAGCTTGATCTGAAGATCCAGCGATTGTACCTGCAGCAATTGTTGAAGTAAAATCCGCTGCATCAGCACCTGTCATCGTGTATCCCGTAATGTTCAAATCAGTAGAACCCAAATTCTCGATTGTAACGTTTATTGTTGAAGAATTCCCTACGAAGTAAGTTCCGTTATTAAGTACGGTTGTACCTTCAACTAAAACATTTATCTCAAAAGCAGGCGCTACATAAGGAACGATATCGTTCAAGTCACGAGGAACAAGTTGATAGTTCGTGTTGTATTGTCCAACCATTCCTGTAATCGTTACTGGACCTGTAGGCATAGCAGTACCTGCAATATTTGTAGTACCATTGATACGTACATCAAAATTGGTAGAACCATCTGTAACCTGAACTGTACTATTACCTGACGCAAAAGTAGTTGGGTTTACAAAGGTTACGTTTTGGAACTCGACCAATTGAGATTCCAATGTTTCATTTGCAGAAGAAAAAGGAATTTGTAATGGTGTTGGAATAATTACAGCAGGACCATGGTTTACTACATTTGTAATCGTTCCGACCTCAGCCAATCCTGAAAAATCTTCCATTGTTCCAGTAACCGAAATAGAATCGTATCTATTTACGCCAGAAAGTGAGTTACCATAAGCGGCAATCCCAGCCGATCCATCTTGCATGTAGCGAATACTCCCTAATTCAGAACCATTCAATGCAATTCCAGAAACGGTAAGTGTTTGCCCAATACCATAAGTACGTGCATCTGCGATATCTGTTTGAGCAGAAGTCGATAAAGACGCCGCAATTACAGAAAACATTAATAATACTTTTTTCATTTTGTTTGTTTTTGTTTATACCTCCAACATTTGGCCGAAGTAATTTTTTTAGTTTTTAAAATTCAAATCCAACTGAAGCATTGAATGTTAATCCTTGTCCAACGAAAACACCCGCTGAATTCGCACTAAAATCAGTACCGAATTGATTTGTTCTTGCATCAGAAATATAGAATGAGTTCAATACATTAAACACGTTTGCTCTAAAATTCAAGCTGCTTTTTTCAAATTTCAAACGGTAACCAGCATGAATACTCATTAATCCATAAGAAGGGATTTCCCACGACTCTGTTCCTCCATTTGCTCCAGACAAACTGAACGGATCAAAATCACTATAATAACGATCGAAGTAAGAATACTTCACTTTTACATATCCATTTTTAACAAACGCATATCTAATGCTTGCAGCATATGTAGATTGGGCAGCATCACCAACGTGCACTCCTCTTGCATCAAATTCGAATTCTGTACCTAAGACATCCACTGTTTCAGTAGATTGCCAAGTCCAGTCACCATAACTAATCATACCTTCCACAGATAGTTTTTTAGTAATTCTATAAGATGCATCCACTTCAGCCCCCATATGAAGAGCGTCCATTCCATTTACGTTTGCAGTAAGAAACTCTGTTGGATCTTGAGGATCTGGGATACTCACTCCATAAGGAAATGGTTTATTCTGCCAGTATGTGTAGTATCCGTTCACATTCACACTTACTTTTTTACTTCTAAACCCGTAACCTAATTCAAAAGCATAAATATTTTCGTTTAAGATTTCCTCAAAGAACTCATTCGTATTATTATCAACAACGTTGCTATATTGTGGAGTTCTACTCAGGTATCCTAAGTTTAAGAAAATGTTTGACTTCTCAGTAACATTGAAATTGGCACCTGCCTTAACCGTTCCACCAAATAACCATTTCCAACCTGTGTTAGAAGTTTCTAAGCCTTCAGAAGCAGTTGTATAATCTACACCACCTAATGTTACTGTATCAGAAACGTAATTCAGTTTACCATCTATGCTCACAATGTGTGTTCCTATTTCGATTAAAGAATCACCCACTTGCATTGTTTTCTTTTTGAAGTAATCTTCTCCACGATATCCGTTCGAAACACCAGAAAGATTAATGAATGCTGTCCATCTTCCATGAGAATATTCAGCTTGACCGAAAGCACCAGCCCATTGAACAAAACCAGCACGATCGTTTTGGTAATCATATCGAGCAATTTTATCTCCAACTTTCAGCTTCACTTCCGTCGCATTTTTGTTTGCTGAATTGATAAAATAATCTCCACCTAACAAATCCGTTATTTCAGTGTAATGCGTTCCTTTATAGTATCTGTAATCCAATCCACCTGCTACGTTCCACTTGTCATTCACTTTATAATCAAACTGAGATAAAGCACCCAACCACATATGGTTATTAACAGAAGCAGAAAGTACTTGAGAAGACTTTAACAATTCATCATCATACTTACTCTCGGCTGTTGATGTTGTTGTCCCAAAAAATGTTTTCCATTGATTATTATACACAATTTGATCCCAATCAACCTGCCCTTCATCGTCGTAAAGTATAGTTGAAGACGAACCGAAGTAACGTTCTCCACCACCACGACCGATAGAAACATAAGCCATATTTGACCAAGATAATTTATCATTAACCTTCCAAAAATCTTTAAGTGTTATTTGAGGTTTGTGGTAAAAATTTCGTCTTTCATTCTTGACTACTCTTTCTCCGTTCTCATTTGTATAATATCCCCAATGTTCATTGTGACGCGCACCATAATTTATTGCAGCAGTATCAAAATCAGTAACGCCAAGGTTGGCAGCATAAGATGAATCCCAATATTCGATTTGTTGATTATATGAACGTTGACCGTGTTGCTGAGGAGCACCAAAACCGCTCAATGAAATCACGTGTTTTTTAATTTTCTTTTGAATTTTCAGGTAGTAAAAAGCCCCTTGAGTACTTAATCCATCTACCCATCCGTTACCTTGTTTGTAAGAACCAGAGAATAATACACCCCATCCATTTTTCAAAGTACCAGATTTATAAGACAATGATGTTCTTAGGAATGTTCCAGAACCGTATTCTTGTCTTACTTTAATTTCTCTTTCCCCACCTGTATTTTGGGTAAGGATATTCATTGTACCTCCAACTGAAGGCATTGCTAATTTCGTAGCACCAAGTCCTCTTTGAACTTGAATTTGCTGTGTTATTGCATCTAAACCAAACCAGTTTGACCAATAAACAGCACCATTTTCCATATCATTGACAGGAACTCCGTCAATCATAACACCAACATTTCGTTGGTCAAATCCACGAATAGTAATTCGTGCATCACCATCTCCACCACCTTGCTGTGTAGCGTGTACACCGGGTTTTGAATTTAAAATCATTGGTAAATCTTGAGAACCTAGCTCTTCATTAATTTCTCTCGTTCCAATAGTTGAAACGGCAACAGGAGTTTTTCTATCCTGTGCTAAGTTTCCAATTACATTAACCTCTTCAATTTCTTGACTCCCTCCTAAAATGAAAGGCATGTCAAAATTCTCACTATTAACATTAACTTTTAATCGTACCGTGTCAAAGGACAACATAGTAATCACTACATCATATTCTCCAAAAGGAACATTGTTAATAACATAGTTTCCGTCATAATCTGAATATGCTTTATGCGATTCAGAGAAGATGATTTTTGCTCCTACTACCGGTTGTTTTGCAACATTATCAGTTACGGTACCTGTTACAGTTGAAGTTTGACTCATGGAAACCCATGAAGTCATTAAAATTAGAATAGAGAAAATAGTTTTCATCGAAGTCATTTCAAAAAAAGAGGCCGAAAAAATCGACCTCTTTTAGAATAATAATCTAAATTATTTAATGATTACTCTTTTAGTAATCGTGTTTCCTGCGTTATCTGTAAGTTTCACAAAATAAACACCTCTGTTTTCTTTCAAATCGATCGATACTAGAGCGTTCGAGTTGTTTGCAATAGACGCTACTTGTTGTCCTAAAGAATTCACTACTACAATCGTTGCAAAGTTAGAAGCTCCATTTACATAAAACTCACCGTTTGATGGATTTGGAAAAACAGCTACTTTCTCTTGTGAAATTTCGTCAACTGCTAATGGGTTACATCCACAGTCATGTGTTCCTAAAGAAAACCAATTCCCGTAAGTTTGTCCAGCGATATCAACAACCGCAGGAATTGAATCATACTCTAACAATGGATCAAAGTAAGAAATCGTTGGGTTTGTTTCACCTTTCAAAATTGAAGATTTACGAATCATAGAATGATCAATAGTAACCTCTGCACCTGCCCCAACATATGGGAAATCTGCAGTCCATCCAGTACCTGGATCCTCTCCAATTTTACCAAAAACGTCAACTAAAGTTGCATTTTGAATATCCGTTGTTGTTCCCATAGCTAAAACAACAGCATCATTTCCATTAAAGTAAAACGCGTTAGAAGTGTTGTAATCTGCACAGTAATATGCATCCGCTCTAACTTGTAAAGAATCCCAAATTGGAGCTTCCTGACCTGTTCCTGCTGGGTCTAATTTTTCTAATACAGCTACGTGCACATCATATGCCGCTACCGTTCCCGTCAATTGAACAGCATTCGCAGCAGTGGCACTTGTCGCACCATTAGAATAACGAATAACCATATACTGACTTAAATCAATTGTTGCGCTTGTTGGGTTATAAATTTCCAATGCTTTATTGTTACTCCAACCTTCGGCGTACTCCGAGATAAATAAATCTGAACAGTCCTGAGCGAATGTCATTGAGCTCAAAATTGTACTTAATACAAGTAATGTTCTTTTCATAAGAATTTGTTTTTTATTTGTTTGGTAAAGATTTTGCTATAGTAGGGACGAAGGAAAGTACATACAAGTTGGTTTCACAAGAAACTGTGAACCTTTGCAATAAGCCTGATGGCATGAGCAATCTGTTGTACATATTTAAATCATTCTTCGCTCTGTTTTTTCTCCGATATGGTTTCAGCAGAAATTAGCCTCAAGGTGAACATATCAGAAACACATCACAAAAATAAGACATTTTGACTTAACCAACATTACGAATTTATCAACAAAGCGTTAAACTTTTTAACGAACACGCAGATATGAAATCATAAACATTTCGTTAATTTAGTCACATTAATACAGATAACATGAAAAACATCCTCAAAAGCCTAACAATTCTAACATTGACCATACTGGTTGCAAGTTTCACTTCAGCTCAGAACCTAAGCGTCGAGAAAATCTGGAAAAACTATGAGTTCTTTGGATCTTCAGTAAATGGATTCAGGTCTATGAACGACGGGAATTACTTCAGTAAAATCACGAAGGGAATCTCCGGAAAGTCTATCACAAAACATGCCTTTTCTAATTACGAAGGAAAGGGTGAGGTTATCGTTTCACCGGACATGCTCCAGATCGACGGAAGCAGTATTAACATGGATGATTATTTCTTCAATTCAGACGAAACAAAAGTATTAATTACAACACAAACTGAAAGCATTTATAGACGTAGTTATTCTGCCGTTTATTACTTACTCGATTTAAAAACAGGTAAATTACAATCTCTTGATGACACACACAGTCCACAAACTTTAGCTGAATATTCTCCAGATGGAACTAAAGTCTCCTATATTTATAAGAATAACCTATTCGTAAAGGACCTTGACAATGGAACAGTCTCTCAAATCACTCACGATGGTTCAAAAAACAAAATTATCAACGGAACCACGGATTGGGTTTACGAAGAAGAGTTCGCAATAACAAAAGCATATGGTTGGTCACCTGATGGAGCAAATATTGCATTTTTAAGGTTTGATGAGTCGAATGTGAAAGAGTTCAACATGACTTACTACAACGAATTATATCCAGACCTCTATACATTTAAATACCCAAAGGCCGGAGAAGATAATTCAAAGGTCTCTGCCATGATTTACAACCTATCAACAAAAGCTACTTCAAAGATTGACTTAGGCGAATACGAATATATCCCAAGATTAAAATGGTCTAATTCTGACAATCAACTCATTATACAAACACTGAACAGGCATCAAAACCATTTAAAATACCATTTAGTCACACCTTCCAATTCTACCATAACGAAATCCAAAGTGTTTTTTGAAGAAAAGTCGGATAGCTATGTGGAAATTGATAATAACCTATTAATATTAAATGATGGTAAATCCATATTAAGAACGAGTGAAAAAGATGGGTTTAATCACATTTACAAGTTATGCTTTGACGGGTCATCTACACAAATAACAAAGGGAAATTGGGATGTTATTGAATTCTTAGGTGTTGATGACAAGAATACAACGATCTATTTTACATCCGCAGAAGCAGGTGCAATTCACAAAGGAATTTATAAGATTGGAATAACAGGGAAAAAGAAAACTTCGATCAGTTCAGAAACAGGATCAAATGACGCTGAATTCTCTAATGGAATGAATTATTTCATAAAGACATACTCAAATGCAAACACCCCTCCTGTGTATACATTATGCAACAATAAAGGAAAGGAACTTACGACACTAGAAGATAACAGCGCTTTAAAACAACGCTTATCAAAATACAACCTTGGAGAAAAAACTTTTCTAAAATTCAAAGGTGCTGAACAAGAACTAAACGGTTGGATTATTAAACCGGCCAATTTTGACCCAGCAAAAAAATACCCTGTCTATATTAATATATATGGTGGGCCAGGTTCGAACATGGTTTCAGACTCATGGGGAAGCGTAAATTACATGTACCATCAATTACTTGCTGAAAACGGCTACATTGTAGTCTCTGTTGATCCAAGGGGAACAATGTACAGGGGTGAAAAATTTAAAAAATCAACTTATTTACAGCTCGGAAAATTAGAAACAGAAGATTTTATTGCAGTAGCAAAAGAACTACAAGAGTTTGATTACATAGACGCTTCTAGAATAGGTATTATGGGATGGAGTTACGGAGGATTCATGACTTCCTTAGCTATGACAAAAGGTGCTGATGTTTTCAAAATGGGAATTGCTGTTGCCCCTGTAACCAACTGGAGATATTACGACAACATTTACACAGAGCGTTTTATGAGAACTCCCCAAGAAAATGAAAATGGTTACGATTCAAATTCACCAATTAATTTTGTTGATCAATTGAAAGGAAAGTATTTATTAATTCATGGTTCAGGTGATGACAATGTTCATTATCAAGATACAATGGAAATGATAAACGCGTTGGTTACAGCAGACAAACAATTTGACCTGTTTATTTATCCAAACAAAAACCATGGAATATACGGTGGAAACACGCGAAACCACCTGTTCAACATGATGTTTGAATACACCTTAAAAAACCTTTAGAAAATTTATTTGAAAAAATATAATAAAAAGGTCTTGATAGATATCGTTTCTTGTGTTATCTTAGGCCGTTGAATATTAAAATCATTTTAGATTAGGGAAACAAATGAGTGAAATTGCTAAATTAGAATTAGACGGGAAATTATATGAATTGCCTGTAATTGAGGGTACTGAAAACGAAAAAGGAATCGACATCAGTAAACTTCGTGGTGCGACTGAAGGATATATTACTTTGGACCCAGGATTTAAAAACACTGGAAGTACGAAAAGTGCTATTACTTACCTTGATGGTGAAAATGGTATTCTTCGTTACAGAGGTTATCCAATTGAGCAACTTGCTGATAATGCCAGTTTCTTAGAAGTCTCTTTTCTAATTATTTACGGTGAATTACCGACTAAAACGCAATTGGAAAGCTTTCAAGAAAGCATTACTAATCACACATTGGTTCATGAAGACATGAAGCAATTCTTTGAGGCATACCCAGCAAAAGCTCACCCAATGGGAGTTTTAGCATCAATGGTATGTTCGTTATCGACATTTTATCCTGAATCTTTGGATCCAAACAGAGCTACAGAAGCAAAGGATCTTACGATACATAGATTAATCGCCAAATTACCTACTTTGGCTGCATGGTCTTACAAGAATGCAATGCGTCATCCTTTTATGTACCCAAATAATAACTTTGATTATTGTGAAAATTTCCTTCACATGATGTTCGCAATGCCAACATCTGATTATGAAATGGATCCAGTAATTGTTTCTGCATTGAACAAATTATTAATCTTACATGCTGATCACGAGCAAAACTGCTCAACATCAACGGTAAGAATCGTTGGTTCTTCGCATGCGAACCTTTACGCTTCTATCTCTGCAGGTATTTCTGCATTGTGGGGACCACTTCACGGAGGTGCAAACCAGGCTGTAATTGAAATGTTAGAGCAAATTGCAAATGACGGTGGAGATGTTGATAAATGGGTTGCTAAAGCAAAAGACAAAAATGATCCATTCCGTTTAATGGGATTCGGTCATAGAGTTTATAAAAACTTTGACCCTAGAGCAACTATTATTAAGAAAGCTTGTGATGAGGTTCTTGTAAAATTAGGTGTTAATGATCCTTTATTAGAAATTGCTAAGAAATTAGAAAAAGTAGCATTGGAGGATGAATACTTCAAAGCAAGAAACTTATACCCTAATGTTGACTTCTACTCTGGAATCATCTATAAAGCAATTAACATCCCTACAGAAATGTTTACTGTAATGTTTGCTATTGGACGTTTACCAGGTTGGATTGCTCAATGGAAAGAAATGATTGAAAACAACGAACCAATCGGAAGACCTCGCCAGATTTATACTGGAGAGACAAAAAGAGATTACGTTGCAGTTGAAAAAAGATAATTAATTATTATAAAAAAAGGGAGCTTAAATTAAGCTCCCTTTTTTTATGCCTTACATTTTAATCTATTCTTCGTTTTGAAATTTCGCTTTCTTAGAACCTGCATAAATAGAATACTTTCTAAATGAACATTCTAAATCTCCATTAAACAACTTCACTTTTCGATCTGGTCTTAAACCAAGATGTTTATACGCCTCCATATTTGAAGATAAAACCCAACACTCAAACCCTTTCATTTCTGTCTTCATCCAATCTCCAAGCTGCTCATACATTTCATCAATCTCCTCTCCCATTCGCTCACCATAAGGTGGATTTGAAATCATCACCCCAGATTCTGCAGGTTGTTTCACCTCATCAAAACTAGCAACACTTGTTTTTACGAATCTACCTATGGATAGTCTCCCTAAGTTTCTTCTTGCTTTTGTCACCATTTCAGCACTCATATCCGAACCATAAATTTCACACGGAAGTTCTTTTACATACTTCGTTGCATTATCCAGGATTCCTTGCCATAACTCAGCATCATAATTAGCGAAATTCTTGAAAGCAAAATGCTGCCTCTCAATCACCGAAGGAATTCCAGAAGCAAGTAATGCTGCCTCAATTAAAATTGTTCCTGACCCACAAAAGACATCAATTAACGGCGATTTCCTGTCCCATCCTGACATTCTTATTAAGCCCGCCGCTACAACTTCATTTAAAGGAGCTTCACCAATTTCATCGCGGTAGCCACGCTGAAACAAAGGTGCACCACTGGTATTCATTGAAACGGTTACATCATTCCTGTTAATATATACATCAAACAAAACTTGAGGTGATTTTATATTTACATCAGGACGTTCGTCATATCGATCTCGAAATGTATCTGCAATTGCATCTTTAACAACCAGGAAAGGATATTGCGTATGCGAAAATAAATCAGAAAAAACAGCTCCCTTCACAGCAAACGTCTTGTCCAAATCAAAATAACCTGTCCAATCAATCTTCATTGCTTTTTTGTACAAATCATCTTCAGACCGTATTCGAAATGAAGCAATTTGAACCAATACCGAGATAGCACATCGTAAATGCAAATTCAAATAATACACATCCTTCCATGTACCTTCAAGTTGAACTGCACGATTTAAAACCTTGTACTTTGTATATCCTAATTCTGCTAACTCTTCTCCAAGAACCTCTTCCAATCCAAAAATGGTTTTTAAGGTTATCGTTAATGCTTTGTTGTCCTCTATATCTTTCACGATTTATGCTTTAAGGTGGAAATTATGTCTTATTTTTGTACAAAAGAACAAAATTTGAAGGCAATACGGTTATTTCTCGTCTTTTTTAGTTTGATTCTAACTAACCACTTGCATGCTCAACAGAAAATTGGGGTAGTATTAAGTGGTGGTGGAGCAACTGGATTAGCTCATATTGGAGTTTTAAAAGCACTGGAAGAAAATGGTATTCCTATTGATTATATTACTGGGACATCAGCTGGAGCGCTCGTTGGCAGTTTATATGCAGCCGGTTATTCACCAGAGCAAATTGAGGCATATGTTTTAAGTGAACAATTTCAGGTTGTCGCTTCAGGAGAAGTAAACCCCGATCAACATTTTTTACTTAGAGAGCAAGACGCAAATGCAAACATGATTGGGATGTCCTTTTCAAAGGATAGCATTCTAAAAAAATCATTACCAACCAATTTCACATCCTCAACTTTACTTGATTTTGAAATGATGCGACTGTACGGAACAATATCTGCTTCAAACCAGAATAATTTTGACAGTCTTTTTGTTCCTTTTCGATGTGTTTCTTCAGATATTACAAAAAAAGAAAGTGTGGTCTTTAAGGATGGTCATTTAAATGAAGCCGTGAGAGCCTCTATGACCTACCCCTTTTATTTTCGACCTATTCGAATAGATGGTGTTTTACTTTTTGATGGAGGCTTGTACAATAACTTCCCAGCCGACGTACTTTACGAAGCTTTTAATCCTGATTACATCATCGGAAGTAACGTCTCATACAATGCTGCATTACCACATGAAGATGACATCATCTCTCAGTTGACGAATATGCTTGTGTCTTATTCTAATTATGAGCTACCATGTAATGAAG
The DNA here is from genome assembly GCA_041596895.1 of Crocinitomicaceae bacterium. Classification (GTDB taxonomy): domain Bacteria; phylum Bacteroidota; class Bacteroidia; order Flavobacteriales_D; family Crocinitomicaceae; genus UBA4466. The sequence continues at coordinate 20,349 of JBFHHS010000019.1, forward strand.
GATATATGATCGAGCCACAATCGGATGTTTCTACGTTTGATTTTGCGAGTGCAGAACAGGCAATTAATGATGGTTACACTACCACAATTGCACAAA
>JBFHHS010000020.1:0-20321 GCA_041596895.1 Crocinitomicaceae bacterium
AAGGAGTCCCGAATGGAACCCCTTTTTATCTAATTCGATTAATTATAACTAAAAGTTGAATGACAACCCAAAAGTTAATGGATACATATCGACAGTTTTACCATCATCAAATAAAGGCAATAAACTATAACTTGCAAAAGCTCCCCAATCGGCATACCCAAGTCTAACTAGTCCGTCAACCTTAAACGAGTTCAATCCATACTTTCCTTTTTCCTTTTGTACAAACTCTTTGCCATCAAACTCACCTTTTCGCTTATATTTTGATGCAATGCGCACACCTCCAACAACACCAGCAGCTAAATAAAAACTCTTACTTGATTTCATATGCGTGTTAAATTCAAGTAATAATGGAACAGTTAAGTACGTTGCTTTTAATTTGTTCTTAGAATAGCTATTTAAAGTGTCTATAGCGGCCGTTAACGTGTCTGCATTTGATATTAATACATAATCATCATTAAACGCAACAGAAGTGAAGCTAAAGCCTAATCCGGTCGTTACACCGAAGTATTGTTTCGCAATATTAAACTTATGTTCAAGAAAGTTAATATTCCAAACCTGTGAGCGAGCCGCATCATTTTTCCAATATGGATGATTATCAAATTTATTTTGAAATTGGTCATTCATTAACATAGTAAACCCAAAATCAACTCCTGCCCAATGTGCTTCGCTGCGTTTTTCAGATTTTCCGAATTCGAATTCAGAATCATCTTCATCTTTACGGATAACAATTAACTCCTTGTTTCCAAGATTGAAACGTGTAGTATCATTTCCAACTTCAAGCGTATCAGTTTCTATTGGCTCTAAATCTTCTTGTGCAAAAACAGTAGCTGAGAATAGCATCACCGTTGCAATCATATAAACCTTTTTCATAACTATCATGTTTGTTTTGTTGTAAGACCAACTCAACATTAAAAAGTTACAATCAATCCCAATTTTCTATAAAATCGTCTAGATCTCTGCGGTCTTTCTTCGTAGGTTTACCTGTACCATTGTGACGATAATTGCTCTGTGCCGCTTGATAAATCTTGAGCTTTTCAATTTCTTCAATCGGTGTCACATCTATGATATACTGATCAACTAATTTTGCTCCGATTCGTTTATCCAATAACTGGATTACCCGGTAAGAAAACACCGCAGTATGCCTTATTATTTGAATTTCGTCGCCTAATTTCACTTCTTTCGCTGGTTTAGCTCCGGAATAATTTAATTTAACCTTTCCCTTGCTAACCGCCTCAGTAGATTGAGATCTTGTTTTAGCAAGACGAACACACCATACATACTTATCTAACCTACAACCCATCTTTAATTCGTTTAGGGAGAGAATTATAAACCAATTCATATGAATGGTCAATAAGTTCTTGGATTAGTTTTTCGGGCACATCAGAATCCACTTTAATTGTATTCCAATGCTTTTTATTCATATGATAACCTGGTAAGACTCCTTGAAATGTTTCACGTAACTCGACAGCCCGTTGAGGATCTGATTTTAAATTGATAGAATCAAATTCATTCAGGCCTGCAAGCGCAAACATCTTACCACCAACCTTAAATACAAGGGTGTTATTATCAAAAGGGAAACATTCTTCTACACCCTTTTTTTTTGTACAATATTCAAAAAAACTCTCCGCGTTCACTTAGTGGATTGCAGGTGCATCTTTTTCTGTACCCAATCTATGTAACATTTTTGCATGCCCAGAAAGCGCATCATAAAATGTTTTATAAGAATAATATGGTAGATTGTATTCAAATGCAGTATCTCGGACAATATTTGAGATTTTACGGTAATGAACATGACAAATATTCGGAAATAAGTGGTGTTCAATTTGATAATTTAATCCCCCTACATACCAAGAAAACAAACGGGCTTTTGGAGCAAAATTTGCTGTATTCATTAATTGGTTAGCCGCCCAATCCAATTTTATTTCACCGTCTTTATTCGCTGCTTCAAACGTAGAAGTAGGCACGACATGTGCCGGTTGAAAAATTCCAGCTAAAGTCAACCCAGCAATGAAATGCATCAATAAGAAACACAATAAAGTACCCCACCAAGACATAGAACCTAATATCATAGGTAAAGCCAAAGTCAACGCCAAATAAATCGTTTTTGTAATTATTAACGTAGTTAAAAATTGTGCTCCCGTAATCCCTTGAGTTTTTAAAAGATCTTTCTTTTTGTAACGCATGTATTGTGCATAATCCTTAGAAGTTGCCCACATAATCGTCATCATACCATATAAAAACCAGGCGTAAATATGTTGGAAACGGTGACCTTTCTTTAATTCTTGATTAGGTGAAAAACGCATTAAAATACCAGTATCGATATCTTCATCCATTTCATCTACATTTGTAAATGTATGGTGTAAAACATTGTGTTGAATTCTCCAATTCACATCACTTCCACCAACTAACCAAATCATTTTACCCATAATCATATTTACGTACTTATTTTTTGAATAAGCGCTATGATTGGCGTCATGCATAATAGAAAGACCAATACCTGACATACCGAAACCCATTAATATCCACATGAGGATTATTAATAAATTAGATTCTAAAACTGTTAGAATTAGTATAAATGGTACCAGATACAAGGCAATCATAAAGATGCTTTTTAATACCATATTAGTATTCGCATATCTAGAAATGTTGTTTTCTTTAAAATATGAATTAACCCTCTTACGTAGTTCTTTATAAAACTCATCGTTATTTGGGTTTGTAAATTTGACTTTATTTAAAATCATAAAAATTATAATTGATTTTGAAAAACAAAGATAATGTTAATATAACTTGCAGGATGTAACAAAAGTCATAATTTATGATAACAATTATAATCTTAGATTAGAAACTCGACCCTGATAATAGGTATAAAGACTATTTTTGTTTCACATAAAGTACTTTCAAATAGATGCATAAAACAATTACAGAAACTTATTGCAACGACTATTATAATCGTTCAAGAAATCAAACGAAAGAAGTTAAGGTTGGAAACATATTTATTGGTGGTGACGCGCCAATTCGAGTGCAATCTATGACGACTGCGGACACAATGGACACGCAAAAATCTGTAGATGAATCAATTAGAATGATCGAGGAAGGGTGTGAATTAGTTCGATTAACCGCTCCAAGTAAGAAAGAAGCAGAAAATTTAGCAGTAATAAAAAGAATGCTAGTCGAAAAAGGGTACAATACACCCTTAGTGGCCGACATCCATTTTACTCCAAATGCGGCAGAAATTGCTGCACGTCATATTGAAAAGGTTAGAGTAAATCCTGGTAATTATGCAGACAAAAAAAAGTTTGAGGAAATTGAATATACCGATGATTCCTACGCAGAAGAATTACGTCGAATTGAAGAAAAATTTACTCCATTAGTACTTTTATGTAAAGAAAACGGTACAGCGATGCGTATCGGAACAAATCATGGCTCACTTTCTGACCGCATTTTAAGTCGATATGGCGACACTCCAGACGGTATGGTTGAATCTGCCATGGAGTTCTTAAACATCTGTTACAAAAATGACTTTCATAATGTGGTAATTTCCATGAAAGCAAGCAATACCCTGGTAATGGTTCAAGCTTATCGTATGCTTGTTTCAGTGATGAAAGCAAAAGGCATGTCCTACCCTTTACATTTAGGAGTTACTGAAGCTGGAGATGGTGAAGATGGTAGAATTAAATCTGCAGTAGGCATAGGAGCACTTTTGGAAGATGGATTAGGCGATACAATACGCGTTTCACTGACAGAAAAACCAGAAGCAGAGATGCCAGTAGCTAAAAAGTTACTCGAAAAATTCGACGCGAAAACGTACATACCATTTACGATTGAGCATAAACAAAACGTATTACCATACAATCCATATCACTACGAAAGAAGACATAGTCTAGCTGTCGACAACATAGGCGATCATAACGTTCCAGTTGTCTTTGCTGATCTAAGTTCTGTTGAGCATATTAAACCATCTCATTTCTTCGGTTTTGGATTAAACTATTCCGTTCCATTGGATAAATGGAACTTAACTGATACAGCTGCTGATGTTGTTTATATTGGTGAACAACTATTAAACTTTGAAGTACCCGGAACACTTAAGATAGTTTGTAGTTATGCAAACTGGGAAGAAAACTATCAAAACAAACCAGGATTTTACCCACTAATAAAAGAATCCCAGATAAAATTATTTAGCTCAAAAGATGTCTTTTTCGTGAAACATTATGCTGAAAACTTGGAAACTAATTATCTATTGAACTATCCAAATGCAATCGTTGTTTTAGATTCTCAACATTCCAATAAAACACAACTTTATCGCTCTATTAATTTAAATTTTGCGAATAAAAACATAAAAAACCCCGTAATAATTTGTTCCTATCCAACAGCATCTGACCCTGAAACATATCAATTGTGGGCTTCATCAGATTTAGGATCGGTTTTAATTGATGGTTTCGGTGATGGTATTTGGTTAGAGGGAAATCAAAGCACGCAATTAATAAACACAACTTCGTTTGGCATTTTACAAGCAACACGTTCTCGAATTTCAAAAACCGAATATATTAGTTGCCCTTCTTGTGGTAGAACATTATTTGACCTTCAAGAAACTACAGCTAAAATTCGATCGAAAACATCTCATTTAAAAGGATTAAAAATTGGAATTATGGGGTGTATAGTAAATGGACCAGGAGAAATGGCTGATGCTGATTATGGATATGTAGGAACCGGTCCTGGAAAAATCCATTTATACAAAGAGCAAACCGTAGTTCGAAAAAACATTGCTGAAGATAAAGCCGTGGATGAATTAATCGATTTGATCAAAGAAAATGGTGATTGGATAGAGCCAAAACTTGATTAAACACATAACTAACTGTTAATCAACGACTAAACCGTTTAAAAAACAAGTCGCGTTAAATCGCACTTCTCACACTACTTAAGGTGATTCTATATTTTAAAGCATAAAAAAGCCCTGAAGCGCATAAAAATGCATTTCAGGGCTCATAAACAATCTATTTACAGGTTATCTACCTAAAAAAACCAACAAAACAGAAATATCACTTGGAGAAACTCCACTTACACGAGAAGCCTGACCAATCGTTGCCGGCTTCAAGCTTGATAATTTTTCTTTGGCTTCACTACTTAAACTTTTCATAAGTCTATAATCAAGATCTGCTGGAATCTTAACTTCATCCAAGCGATTTAATTTTTTTGCCACACCTTCCTCACGATTAATATAGCCCTCATATTTCAATTGAATTTCTGTTTGAGATACAATATCATTATGACTAGAAGTTAATTCAGCAGCCAATTCTTTAGATTTAACACTCATCCCTAAAACGTCATCCATTGTAATATTAGGACGCGTAATTAAAGAACTCAATTTAACCTGTTGAGAGATCGGAGCACTATTTCGTTCCTTTAAAACCACATTCGCCTTTTCAACAGACACCCCTTCCATTTGTAAAGCTTTCTTTAAGTCTTCCGTGCCTTTTATTTTTGCTTCAACGCGACTTAGCGCTAAATCATCTGCCAATCCAAGTGCGTGACCAATTTGAGTTAAGCGAATATCCGCATTATCCTGTCGTAACAATATTCTATATTCAGCACGACTTGTAAACATTCGATAAGGTTCTTCCGTTCCTTTTGTAATAAGATCATCAATTAATACCCCAATGTACGCTTCACTTCTTGAAAGAATAAACGGTTCTTGGTTATTAATTTTACGGTGCGCATTTATTCCAGCCATCAAACCTTGGCAGGCTGCTTCCTCATAACCTGTAGTTCCATTAATCTGACCAGCAAAATACAACCCATCAATTCTTTTCGTTTCTAGCGTATGTTTTAATTGAGTTGGTGGAAAATAATCATATTCAATTGCATAACCTGGACGAAACATTTTAGCATTTTCAAAACCAGGGATTAACTGCATGGCCTTCATCTGAATCTCTTCTGGAAGTGAAGTACTAAATCCATTGACATAAATTTCCACAGTATTCCAACCTTCCGGCTCAACAAAAATTTGGTGTCTATCGCGATCAGCGAAACGATTAATCTTATCCTCAATACTTGGACAATATCTTGGTCCCGAACTTTTAATTGCACCATTAAACATTGGTGAACGATCAAAACCTTCCTTCAACATCTCATGCGTTTCAGGATTTGTATATGTAATATAACAAGAACGTTGTTTCGACAGCGGTTTAGTATCCGAATAACTAAACTTAGAAGGAATATCATCACCAGGCTGTTCTTCCATTTTAGAAAAATCTAACGAACGACCATCAACACGTGGCGGGGTACCTGTTTTCATTCTTCCAGTTTCAAAACCTAAGTTTTGTAAATCTTCAGTAATTCCGGTTGCAGCTTTTTCACCTGCTCTACCGCCTCCAAATTGTTTTTCTCCTAAATGAATCAATCCATTCAAAAATGTTCCATTCGTTAGAACAACAGATTTTGCTTTAATTTCAACACCGATTGCCGTTTTCACACCAACAACCTTATCCTTCTCAACAAGAAGACCAGTACACATGTCTTGCCAGAAATCCACATTAGAATTTCTCTCCAACATTAACCTCCACTCTTCTGCAAAAAGCATTCTATCATTTTGAGTTCTTGGCGACCACATTGCAGGTCCTTTAGATCTATTCAACATCCTAAATTGAATAGCACTAAGGTCACTCACAATTCCTGAGCCACCTCCAAGCGCATCGATTTCTCTTACAATTTGCCCTTTTGCAACTCCTCCCATAGCAGGATTACAACTCATTTGAGCAATTGTATTCATATTCATGGTGATCAACAACACAGAACTCCCTAACTTGCCCGCAGCATTTGCAGCCTCACAACCAGCATGTCCCCCACCTACTACTATAACATCGTATTCTCTTAACATAAACTACTGTTTCACGTGGAACAAATTTACAACACTAATAATTAACATCACGTTTCACGTGAAACAATTAAAGCTAAAGCCTCATTTTCTTTATTTGTCATAACCTTTTTATCATCATCAGATTTATCACCATAACCACAAATATGCAACACCCCATGCGCAACGACACGATACAATTCATTTAAAAAAGAAACACCTTCATTATTAGAATTAAACTTTAACATATCGACACTAATAAATAAATCACCAGAAACATAGTTTCCCACCCTATAATCAAAAGTGATGATGTCCGTATAATAGTCATGGTTCAAATGATCTTGATTTATTTTCAATAAATAACTATCCGAACAAAAAATCAAATTCAACTCCCCCAGCTCCAATGTTTCACGTGAAACAACTTCAGACAACCATGAAACAAAAAATTCCGGATCTAAATCCAGAATTTCAGTATCTTCAAAAAAAATATTTACCATTATTTTTTACTAAAATAGATATTAACGCTTCGCCCTTCATCTTCGAACTCAACCTCTTCAGCCAAAGATTTCATTAAATAAATACCACGACCATTTTCCTTTTCTAAATTCTCCGGAGCTGTTGGGTCAGGTAAATTTTTATAATCAAAACCATCTCCCGAATCCACTACACTAAAACAAAAATCAGTTTCCTTATCTCCAACATACAAGTCTACCGTTAAATTATCTGATTCCTTATTTCCATGTTGAATAGCATTATTTACTGCTTCTGTAACAGCAATTAAAACGTTACCGTAATAATCCTCATTAATTAAAAGTTTATTACAAACATCATCAATTAATAATTCTACCTTATTTATAGACTCAAATTTTGAAGGCACTTTTAAGCTCTCAATCTCAACAAAACCATCTTTCATATTCACCTCAACAATTACAAAGCACGTATGAAATATTGATTAGCCTTATCCTTATAATACTTCTGATAAGCCGGATCAACTGACCTCAATAATTCAATTTGCTTTAGCTTTTGTTTGTTATACTCATCAAATTGAATTTGGTTACCATTATTATCAGAAAATCCTTCTTTAGATTCACGCTTCTCATCTAACCCCCTCTCCATCATCGCTTTTTCACTTTCTAAAAGTCGCGTTAAAATTCTTTTTTGACGTTCTACAAGATTGTTTCCAAGTCTTCGGTTAACTAAATCCTTCTCCTGTTGCTCTAGCTCTTGGATTAAAGGGTTTAAACCATTTCCTGCACCTTTACCATCCTTGTTCATTTCATTACGCATCTGTTCCAGTGCTTTTCTCATTGCACTTTGTTGAGCAGCCATTTTAGCAATTTGTTTATTACCTAAACCCAGTGACCCTTCACCTTCCTTTCCACCCATACCATCGCCAGGCGAATCACCGGGTTTCTTCCCACCAGGATTTGACCCTTTTTTCATTTGGTCCAATTGATCTTTTAGCATCTGTTTCATGTCGCCAGGACTTCCTGAGCCAGGACTCGGTTTGCCACTACCACCCGGCTTATTACAACTCCCAGAGCCAGGTTTTTGGTTAGCCATTTGCTTTTGCATATCAGCCAAACTCTCATTTAACAATAAAGCTAAATTATTATAAGAAGTCATTACATATTGTTGATGATTAGATAACTGATTTCTTCTACGCTCATCTATATCCTCCAAAATTAAATCATGATTTGACCCTATTTGATTCAATTCATGATCGACAAACTTCGCGATTTTAGGTTGGCGTTTCGCTAAAGCATATAAACTATCACGGATCATATGCGAGTCATCAATTGATTTTCGCTGTAAACGACTATAATCATAGAAAGCTGGATCAGAATCATTGACTCGTTTAAAATCATTCATTACATGTTCTTGACCTAAACTAAGCGTAACTAAACTCTCCAAGATATCGCGTAACATATCCATATCCTCCTGCGCTTGTTGCTGATTACTTTGCGACTGCATTGCATCTAAAGACTCAGCCATTTCCTTCATTTTTTCCGCGGCTCCTTCCTGACTTTCTTCAGCCTTATTTCCTTTATTCTTGTCTAGCTGTTCCTTTGATTCCTTAAGATCTTCAGTGACTTCATCTTGTTTTTCCTTTTGATCATCTAAATCCATCGGGCGTTCAAGTTCATTATTCAAACTATCCAAATCTTTTAAATCCTTTTTCAATTCATCAAAAGCCCTATTTATATCGTCCTGTTCTTTTTTATCTGCCTCAGAAATATCCTTTTTATCCTTTGTTTTATCCTTTAAATCCTCTTGTTTCTTAGCTAATTCTTTTAACTCTTCTTCAATATCATCAATTTTCTCATTTACTTGAAGTTTTTTAAGCATCTCCAAACTACGATCCAATTGCTTCTTCATATCTTCAGAACTCAACTCTAACTCTTCAAGTTTATCGTCGATGTCCTCTCTATTGTTTTCCTTCATTAAATCTTCTAGTTGCTCTAAAAGATCCTTGAGTTCATCGTCCATTAATTCTTCTAACAGATCATTTATTAATTCCTGTTGCTCTAATAATTCTTTATCCATCTCAGACAATTGAGATTTTTCCTCGATACTCGTATTCATCTCCTCCTTCAGAGATTTTAAATCTTCAATTAATGAATTTTGTTGTTCTTGAAGTTGATTTACTTCATTCTGATTATTCCAATTATTATTATTTTTATTGAGCGTTTCTTTCCGCAATTTTTCAACGTCCTTATTGAACTCAGCCGCCCGTTCAAGAACGTCCTTTAAATCCTCCTTTGTCTTTTCTTGATCTTCTACACGAGCCTCGTTTAAATCTGACAAACTAGGCAGCGAATACTTAAAACTTCTACTTCGAGAAAACTTAGAACCATTCACACCATCATTATCACCTACTATAAAATAGTATTCAATTTCATCCTCAAGTGACACGTTTTCCCTTCTAAAATCGACAGCAAAATTGAATGGACTTTCAGTTCCATTAACTTGTCCGACATTCAACTTTACAACACGATCTGTTTTGTTTTTACCTTTAACCGTATAGACGAATGTTAATGAATTAAAACCATAATCATCCGAGACAGAACCAGAAAAATAGCGAATACCATCCTTCAATGAATCCTTAACTTCTACTACATTGATAGCAGGGTATTGATCCTTGATAACATCAACTAAAAATGAAGTAGTATCAATGAGTAAACTTTGATTATTCTTTTGTAAAACGAAACAATTCGCACCTTCCTTAAACTCTTTCGTCAATGAAAAGCCAGCCTCGCTAAAAACAGAAGAAACACCATTAATCTGAAAATCAGTCACACTTGTATTCTTAGTCAAGACACTCCAAGTCACAGTTGTACCTTCTTCTACTGTTAAATCATTCGCATTACGAATAACTTGTGCTTCTTTCCCTAAATAAGCAGGATAATTTAAGGTTGCTTGAAATTTTCCTAAAGCCGTTTTTCCTAACACTTTTAAAGCATAAAAATCACTTTTGAAATCATTCGCTTCAAAGCTAAAACTCAAATCTTTGCGAACTTGTTCAATTCTACCACTAAACTTATTCTTAGCAAGTTTATCTAAAACAAACCTACCTTGATCCGAATTGATATAAACTTTTGACGGAAGTTCTTTTCCGTTTAATTCTAATTCAAAACTAAAATCTTCCCCCTCTTCTATAACCCGATTTTTGTTCAATAAATTGAATTTAAATGGCGCAGGTTCAACAAAATCTTGAGAGAAATTAACAACTCGTTCGGTACTGCTAGAAATAAAAGACGGGCTAATAATTCCAATTAACATCAGTAATAAAACGATTGGTAATACCCATTTTAAATACTTTCTATTTTCTCGAAAATCGATTGCATCAGTAAATGGTAAAACACTCAACGAAGCACTTCGTTGTTGTACACTTGCATTTAACAATTCAAAATCAGCAGAATTAGCATTCATCTGATCATTCAATTGTAACGTGTTCAAAAGTCGATCTGAAACATTAGGAAAAAAACTTCCAATAATCTCAGAAGCCTGTTTTCTATCGATTCGTTTTCCATAAGATTTTAACCTTAACAATGGTATAATCAGGTATTTAACTATGATAAAAACATTTATTAAAAGAAAACCTATTAACAAAGCACCACGAACAAACGAGTTAAACCTTCCAAAATACTCTACAGTAATTACGAAAAGATAAGACGCAACAAGAATACCCGTGAACAGTAACAACCCCTTCACAATCTGATTCTTGTAAAATTTCCGGATAAACCCGTCAATTTGGTTCAATAAACGATCAAATGCACTCATAATACGCCAATGTAACCAACTAAGGTACAACTTTCAATCCAAGACCCTGCAACTGTTCCTTGTTAAAAAGAGTTACAACTAAAATATTGTTTCGTTCAAATAATAGCTAACCCCTTTAGAAGTTGCGTGCTAATCCCTATCTTTGCCGCTAAATTGATATTTAAAATATTATTATGTCTTCAAGACCTGTACGCGTTAGATTCGCACCATCACCTACTGGACCACTTCACATGGGTGGAGTTAGAACAGCATTATATAATTACTTGTTTGCTAAGAAACACAACGGAACGTTTGTGATCCGTATTGAAGACACTGATCAAACACGATTTGTTGAAGGTGCACAAGATTATATAATGGACTCATTGAAATGGTGTGGTATTATGCCAACAGAAGGTCCTGGGTTAGGGGGTGATTTCGGACCATATATTCAGTCTGAAAGACAAGCTATGTACAGACCTTATGCAGAAGAGCTCGTAAAAAATGATAAAGCCTATTATGCCTTTGATACTTCCGAAGATTTAACCCGCATGCGTGAACAAGCGAAAGAGATGGGAATGCCTAACTGGCAGTATAATTGTGTAACACGTGGTTCAATGAAAAACTCTGTTTCTTTATCTTCAGATGAAGTTTCAAAACGCATTGAAGCTGGCGAGCCGTACGTAATTCGTATGAAAATGCCACGAAATGAGGATATCCGTTTTCATGATGAAATTAGAGGTTGGGTTGTTGTTAACACGAACAACTTAGATGATAAAGTATTATTTAAGTCAGATGGTATGCCGACTTATCACCTAGCGAATATAGTTGACGACCATACAATGGAAATCAGTCATGTTATACGTGGTGAAGAATGGCTCCCTTCTGCTCCACTACACGTCATGTTATATGAAGCTTTTGGTTGGGAAGCACCAAAGTTTGCTCACCTTCCACTTTTATTAAAACCAGACGGAAACGGTAAGCTTTCTAAGCGAGACGGAGATCGATTAGGTTTCCCTGTTTTTCCGACCAACTGGAAAACTGCTGAAGGAGAAGTTTTTTCTGGTTATAGAGAAAATGGATATTTCCCAGAAGCTTTTGTGAATATGTTAGCTTTCTTAGGATGGAATCCAGGAACAAATCAAGAAATATTTTCACTAGAACAATTATGTGAATCATTCTCTTTAGAACGTGTTTCTAAAGCGGGAGCTAAATTTGATCCAGACAAAACTAAATGGTTTCAACAGCAATATTTAAGAAGTGCTGATGACGCATTTTTAGCACAAGAATTAGCTACATATTTGGAACATAAATACCCTATTGAAAAATTAGTTACGGTATGTAAACTGATGAAGGAACGTGCGACTTTTGTGCAGGATATTTGGACTGAAGGCTCTTTCTTATTAGAACGTCCAACTGAATACGATGAGAAAACAACTCGTAAAAAATGGAAAAATAATGCCCCTGAATTAATGTCAGCATGGTCAGCTGAATTAGCAACTACAACGTCATTCAGTTCAGAAGATATTGAAAGCAAATTTAAAGCCTTCTTAGCTGAAAGAGAATTAGGTATTGGTGCTGTTTTACCATTATTTAGATTACTAGTTACTGGAAAAGGAATGGGGCCTTCTATGTTTGATATTTCTGAATTTCTTGGAAAAGAAGAATGCGTTGAGCGTTTAACAATTGGTTTAGCTAAAATTGCTGAATTAAAAACAGAAGCATGATCCACACTATAGAAGTTAATGGAATAAAGCTTTATGCGTATCATGGATGTTTGCCTGAAGAAGGTAAAGTTGGTGGTAATTATATTGTTGACGTTTCACTAAAAACAGACTTTGGTTCTGCTGCAATTTCTGATGAATTGCATGAAACCATTGATTATGTCGATGTGAATTTAATTGTGAAAGAAGAAATGGCTATTCGATCTAAGCTTATTGAACACGTGGGTCAACGTATCATAAACCGCATTAAGTCAGAGATTAAGGGGGTAATTTCTTTAAAAGTAAAGGTTACAAAGATCTGTCCCCCGATTAATGGAGATGTAGATAATGTTGCTATTATTATTGAAGTCTAGACATTAATTCATTTTTTTATTACATTTGCCCAGAATTTAATGGTCCTGTGGCCGAGTGGCTAGGCAGTGGTCTGCAAAACCATCTACAGCGGTTCGAATCCGCTCGGGACCTCAAGAAAAAAGCCTTAGAAGAATTTCTAAGGCTTTTTTTATTTCCAACTTTTCTTATTTAATCAACAGTTTCTTTTGAACCGTTTGATTTCCGTTAGTGACATTCACGAGGTATATTCCTGGTAAACTATTTAAAACTATCTTCTCATTTAACTGTTGATTGGTAATATTAAACGAATCATTAAAAACAACTCTTCCTGAGAGGTCTAAAACAGTTATGTTAATCTGATTATCCTCAACTCCATTTATGCTTATATTAAACTCTCCCGATGTTGGGTTTGGGTAAATATTAAATTCCACTCCTGATAAATCAAATTCTTGAATTGATGTAAAGTCAACGGTAATGACATCAGACATATATACACAACCATCATAAGAAGTTAACTCCACCCAAAAATCACCTTCATTATCATTTTGTAATAACTGACCATTTTCTCCGGCAATTGGAATACCATCTTGATACCACTGAATTGCATAACTGCTTGTATCTGTGTACAGCAAGTGACCGTTTTGTGTAATAGGCGGTGTAAATGTTGTGTCACAAATTACAATAGTAATCGTATCAGAACTTGCGTAACATCCTTCAGGTGTACTAGAAATAACAAAGTAATCTCCAGATGCAGTTGCTAATAACGAATCATTAATTGCACCAGCAATAGGATTACCATTTTGATACCATTGTAACGTTAAATTTAACGAGTCCGTCCAAAGTTGTAAACCAAGTGAATCAATATTTGGAGGGTTTGGAACACCAAAATTTTGGATTGTGTCCACAGAACTCACAGACGGAAAAGGACCAACTTGTTGAATTGTATATGCAATCGATGTTGATCCTGATGTACTGTTTCCAGAAACACCATGTCCATCAAAAGTGGAAGAACCTAAATCATCATCAGAACCAAATAAACCACCATCTTCATCCCAAACCTCTACTGTATACGTTTCATTTGTTAATAAAAGGTTTGGTATAGCAAAAGTTAACGGTGGTTGAGTATTATCTACAACAGCTGAAGTATATACGGTTCCACTACCATTCACTACATTAATATAAATATCTGGATTTAAATCACCTGGCCAACCCCAACTATTTGGAACACCTAATACTTGAACCTCCGTTAAGTAAAAATCAGGCGTAGTATCACTGAAAGCTTCATACGTTACAATATAATCTCCCGGAGTTGAATAGGACTGCGGACTAGGGTTCTCTTGTGTACTAGTTGCACCATTTCCAAAATCCCAATTATACGCTAATAAACCCGGATTATTATTTGTAAACGAAACGGTCATTGGTGAACAACCATATGCCCCAGATAACGTAAATCCATTATTAGAAGATGTATCCGGTTGAATAACCACCTGAGTATAGAAATGAGCAGGAACATCTCCAATAACGTTTAAAGTAGCAATTACGGTAACATCTAACGCATAAGTTCCAGCTAAAACAGGTGTACCATAAATATCCATACAACCATATTGATTTGATTGAGGATCATAATTACAATTTGTTCCAGGTGAATTGCACTGCCAGTTTAAACCAAATGGTAATCCCGCAATGGACTGAATATAAAAGTTCGTAAAATCAAATCCAGACGTGTCTAATGGCATCACAAATGTGATTCCTTCAGAATAAGGAACCCCAACCATACCGTCAGGTAATGTGTCTGGATAAATACCCGGTTGAGTTTGAGTATAGTCAATAACACACTGAGCGTGAAGACTTAAGAAACTTGTCAAAAAGGCACTTAAGACTATTAATAGTAGTTTTTTCATATCAACGATTATAACTCAAATGTAACATAAGCCACCACAATAACAAAATACACGTATAATTCGGTTGCATTAGACCGAATTAAATAGATTGTTTTTAAATTAGTAGTACATAATACGAACACACTTTATGAGCTTAAAAAACGAATACGATGTAATTATTTTGGGTGGTGGTTTAGCAGGACTTACACTTTCTATTCAACTCAAAATGTCGAACCCAAATGTTTCTATTTTAGTATTAGAAAAAAGACCTGATGACGCCGTAGAAGCAGCCCATAAAGTGGGTGAATCTACCGTAGAATTAGGAACACATTATATTCGCGAAGTTCTCGATTTAAAAGACTATTTGGATGAGCATCAATTACCAAAACATGGTTTGCGCTTTTTCTTTACACCAGAACATAAAGATGACATATCCAAGCGTGTTGAACTAGGACCAAGAAAATTACTTCCTATTCCCAGTCATCAATTAGATCGAGGAACTTTTGAAAATGAATTAATTAACCGTACCAAAGCTTTAGGAACAGAAGTTCTTTTAGGTGCCAAAGTAACGGGTGTAGAAATTAATGAAGAAACTATTCACACCGTTGAATTTAATCTGGGCGAAAAGGAAGAAAAAACAAACTCGAGATGGGTTGTTGATGCAACAGGAAGAGCCAGTTTTCTTAAACGAAAAATGAACTTTACGAAATCCGTTGAGCACGCTGCTAATGCTGTTTGGTTCAGGGTAAAAGGAGAAATTGATGTAGATCACTGGTCTGAAAATAAAAAATGGTCCACGTTTGTTGAGCCTGGCTTAAGACGTTTAAGTACAGTTCACTTGATGGATAAAGGATATTGGGTTTGGTTTATTCCTCTTTCCTCTGGAAACACAAGTGTTGGTATTGTTGCTGACCCTGCACACCATCCATTTGATTCTTTCAATAAATATGAAAAAGCGATGGAGTGGTTAAAACAAAATGAACCAAACGCATTCACTTGTTTAGATAAAAAACGCGATGATGTTTTAGATTTCAAAATCATGAAACATTACGCACATTCTTCTGAAAAACTTTACTCTACTGACCGTTGGGCAATTACCGGGGAGTCAGGCCTGTTTTTAGATCCTTTCTATTCTCCTGGAACAGATTTCATTGCTTTAAACAATACTTTTATTGCGGATTTAATTTTAAGGGATAAAGAAGGTGAAGATATTCACTTAAGGACAAATGTCTTTGAAAGAACACACTTCGCACTGTTTGATAACTGGGTTCCTATTTATAAAGATATGTATGGTTTATGGGGTAAAACTCAAACCATGGTTTTAAAAATATTTTGGGATTGGGCCACTTATTGGGGGGTTCCTACCCTACTTTTTACCAATAACGGATATACAAATATTGGTGTTTTACGTAGTTTGTTTTCAACAGAAGGATGCACAGGACAGCAATTCGGACTATTAAATGCACAAATGCAAAGGGTGTTATTAGAATGGGGGGATCATGATAAGTCTGTTTTTACAGACCGTTATATTGATCCATTCGACGTTGATTACCTTAAGGATTTTCATAAAGGCATTGATGAAAGTTATAAACCAAGAGAACTTGTTAAAAAGGTTGAAGAAAACGTTCGTTTATTAGAAGAAATAGCAACCGAAATTTTTAGATTAATGAGTAATCAGATTTATGGTACATCTATGGAGATGAAAGTAGATCCTTATTTGATGAGCCTAAAAACTAAACCAGTTGAAGACCAAAATGGTATTGTTGCGAGTTCTAACGTAAAAAAAGATGTAAAAACAATGTGGTTTTATTAGAATATGTCTGCTATAGATAACATACAACTCATTCAATCTGTTTTTCAAGAAGCGCAAAACTATGCTTCAAAAGAAAACGATCGTAAAGCTATTTTATCTCACCTTAATAAAATAAAGCATGCATTTACTTCTGTTGCTTATGAAGGAACTTCATTTATTCTCGCTGAACGTTCAATTAAAAACAATAATAGCTTAAAGGACTGGGAATATTTCTTAAAAGAAACAAAAGGACTACATGACTCTCAAATTCATGTTGGACTCGGCTGGGCAATCGCTGCTATAAACGCCGATTTAAATTTATATACTCAAAAAATCACACCACTTCTATATTCACGCGTTTTAGATGGATATGGATATTACTACGCGATTTTTAAACGCAGAATTGCTATTCGGTCTGCACAAATACCAAACAATATTAGACCCGATCAAGTCAGCGCTTTTAACCAAGGAATTGGCAGAAGTTTATGGTATTTAGCAGAAGGAAAAATTGAGAAATTAACTCGATTAATTCAATTAATACAAAGTGAACGACATGGAGACCTTTGGCGCGGAATAGGTATTGCTTACACCTATGTTGGAGGAGAGCCGATAGAATCAATTGAAAGAATCAATTTATTGTCCGGAGAACATAATAAAGAATTTCTCTGTGGAATCGCACTTGCATTATACGCCCGAAACAAATCTGGATTAACTCTTACGAGTTCAACTTTAATTGGTAGCCACTTGTTGAAAGATCAAAACCTTGCCGTCAACACAATTTCCGAATTCAATGAATCCGATTCATACCTCAAACTAATTCATTCCTTAAAACAGGTTGTTTAGTTAAGGTGTGTCTTTCATTTGTGCTGATATTTAATAAAACTAAGGTATCTAACCCTGTTTCACTCACATTAAAAACAATACTTCCCACTTCCATTCCACCCTCTTTATAGGTTACAATGTGTGAAAATCCCTTCCATTTCAATTCGTTTTTATGGAAACTCCAAGCAATACTGTCCGTGCAGAGCTCTATCCAGTTACCCTGTACTTTTATCTCTAATGGCGATTGTACTTGCTCATACCCCGCTTCTCTAGTCGTTATAAAATCATCCTTTTCAAGTAAAACAGCTTGCTCCTTATTTCCGCAAGAAACAAAAAAGGAAATTAAGGAAACGAACACTAATCCACGCAACATCTTTTTTTCCGAAGTTAAGAATTAATCAAATTCAAAAATAATAACGTTAACTTTGCAGCGTAGCAAATCAAATCAAAACAAGATAATCAAATGAAAATACTAGTAACTGGACCAGATGGTGTACTTGGTAGTAACGTAGTAAGGGAATTAATTTCGCGTGATTACGAAGTAAGCGTTTTACTAGAAGCAGGAAAAGAATCCCCTACATTAGACGGTTTAGACATTAAACGTTTTTATGGAAATATCTTAAATGCTGATGATTTAGACAAAGCATTTGAAGGAAATGAAGTTGTAATACACGGTGCAGCGTCCACTTCTGTTTTTCCAGCAAGAAACCCAATTGTAAATAAAGTGAATATTGAGGGTACTCAATTAATGATTGATGCAGCTTTAAAACACAAAATTAAGCGATTTATTTATGTTGGAACAGCTAATTCATTTGGTTTTGGTGACGAAAAAGAGCTTGGAAAAGAAGGAAACCCATACTTATCTATTAAGTACGGTTTAGATTATATGGATTCTAAGCGATTTGCTCAAGAGAATGTTTTTAAGGCAGTGAAAGAGCAAAACTTACCTGCATTAGTTGTAAATCCAACATTTATGATTGGACCATACGACTCTAGACCAAGTTCTGGGGCAATGATTATGGCTGTTCATGAAGGAAAAATACCTGGTTATACAACAGGAGGAAAAAATTACGTTGCTGTTAAAGATGCAGCAACTGCGATTGCCAATGCAACTACTATGGGTAGAATTGGAGAAGCTTATATTTTAGGAAATGTAAATTTAACTTATAAAGAAGCTTTCGAAATGATTGCTGATGCTATTGGCGCTAAGGCACCAAAGAGAAAATTAAGCCCATTCATTGTAAAAGCATATGGGGCGATAAATTCATTTTTTGCTAAGATTTTTAAGTACTACCCGGGAGTAACCAAAGAACTCGCTGTTATATCTTGTGAAAAACATTATTATTCGCCAGAAAAAGCAAGAAAAGAACTTGGTTTACCACAAACTCCGATTGATGTTGCAGTTAAAGAATGTTATGCTTGGTTTAAAGAGAACGGATATTTAGATAAAAAATAGATTTATGTTTGATTATTTTGAAGTTAACACCAGTTGGTCACCAACGGATACACGTGTTTTTTTACCAATCTTTTTTGCGTTAATATTTTTCGTGACATATTGGTTTACCGCACAGTCAGAAGTCATCAAAAAACGTTTTTTCGATAAAAATAACGCTGACGATGCATCAATAAAACACATCTTTTTTACAAAGTATTT
This sequence comes from Crocinitomicaceae bacterium, assembly GCA_041596895.1. Classification (GTDB taxonomy): domain Bacteria; phylum Bacteroidota; class Bacteroidia; order Flavobacteriales_D; family Crocinitomicaceae; genus UBA4466. The sequence continues at coordinate 19,316 of JBFHHS010000020.1, forward strand.
TGGGTTCATTAGTATGGGGGTTGTTCCTACTGTCTTATGTTTAATCTTTATTCCTGATATTTCATTAGCTGACTACGGTTTAACTATCATTCCTGAAACTACATTGTTTACTCTAGCATGGACTATTGGACTTTCAATTCTAGTTATTCCATTAGCCTATTTTTCTGCTAAGAAACCTAAGAACCTTGTTAACTATCCGCAAATTCGTGCAAAATCATGGACGAAGAAAACCTTATTTATTAACCTGTTAGGATGGGCATTGTACTTATTCGGTTATGAATTTTTATTTAGAGGTACGCTACTAATTCCATTGGTTGAACCACTAGGTGTTTGGCCAGCTATTGCTATAAATATTGCTTTATATTCAGCAACCCATATTCCTAAAGGATTAGATGAAACCTTAGGAGCGATTCCATTGGGACTTGTTTTATGTTTATTATCGCTTGCTTCAGGTACTATTTGGATAGCATTTATTGTTCATGTAGCAATGGCATGGACAAACAGTTTAACAGCTCTTAAACATCATCCAGAAATTCATTTAAAAAAATAGTATGGCAGACTTAAACGGAAAGGTTGCTGTAATAACAGGATCAAGTAGAGGTATAGGGAAAGCTATCGCTATTGACTTAGCCCGTCAGGGAGCCTCAATCGTATTAAATGGTAGAAATGAGTCTCGGTTAGCTGAAGCTAAGTCTGAAATATTAAAAATACACGATAAGGTACTCACTGTTTGTTGTGATGTATCCAAAAAAGAAGCTGGTGAACAGTTAATTAAAGAAGCTGTTGATAAATTTGGACGTTTAGATATCCTTGTTAACAATGTTGGTGTATCTAGTCGTGGTAAAGTTGCTGATTTAAACCCAGAAGTATTTGAATCTGTTTTTTCGAGTAACCTCATGGGAACCGTTAACCCAACGATACCCGCTATCCCAGAATTAAGAAAAACACAAGGAAGTATCGTCTTTATTTCAAGTCTTGCTGGTATTAGAGGGTTGCCTGTTTTATC